>JBAQWL010000292.1:0-3424 GCA_049298895.1 Gallionella sp. | reverse complement strand
AAGCAATACTGCTTGATGTTCCGGATTGTCCAACACACGTAAAGCAGTCTCAACATCCTTTACCCAATCCACCGCATAAGCCGCATCCCTCAGCGCCACGCACAAAGCGTTGCCAATCATTGGGTCGTCCTCAACTAGCAAAATACGCATGCTTGCATTCCACTATCATGGGTAAGTAATAGATCGTAATCGAGTTCGACATGATTCATTGGATAATTCTAGATCAAAAATCCCAGCGATATCCGAGGTTAAAATACCTACCCCGTGTTTTATCATTTGAAGCTGAGTTACGGGTATTGGTTAGCGCAAGTCCTGCCCCGGCTTCAAAATTTAGTGTTTGGCTCATCCGGTAATTCAATCTAAAAGAAGGGTTAATTCGACTAATACTTCCCCCCGAGTTTTTATGCTCATTGTAAAGCTGCAGGGAGATATTCAGTTGCCAGTTATCTCGGAATGTCGCAAGCTGACTAAAGGATAAGGTTTTGGCATTGTAGGTGCTCGCATTGGTATAACTGACACTTGCTATGCCCAGATCGTTGTTAAACAATAAATTGGTGCCGATCACTTGGGCGGAATAAATATACGCCCATACTCTGGGGAAAACGGTGTTGGCAATCAGCAAGGGGTCATAAGCCTGATAACTGGTTGCATTTGTGGTTCTAAAGTCTCCACCAATCTTTACTCCCGGTGAATAAGGCTGAGTCGTTCCGATCATGAACTGGTTATAGATAGGGCTGGTTAATAGCGCCTTGTCATGCAGGCTAGCTGTTGTCGCACCTGTTTGGAGTAATCCCTCAATCGATTGTGTTGGCGGATCTAGTAATAGCGCATTGGTGATTGCCAGATGCCTGCGCTGGTCTAGCAGTAGTGTGTAGTTTGCACCATTTTCAGCTGTCCAGTTTCCTTGGATGAGTCCGATATTGAGCTTTTTAAACAGCGTGTCGTATTCGAACAACCCCATGTGGTTACTGTAAGCATCAAAATAATGAGCTTCCAGCCCTGCAGCCCGTCTATCCATGATATTGGTGACACGCTGCCCTATAAAGTAGGTATTACCACTCCACTTTCCTCCGGTGCTGTTGAAGTCAACGCTGACTGCTCCAAAGGTCTTGGTTTCATCATTATTGCCAGGAGAGGCTACTGGCGTTCCGATGCTGCCATTCACTCGCCACGCACCGTCAAGATTGCGGTTCAGCCATGCGCCATCAAAACGATTTGGCAAACCACCCGCCGCACCGATCTTCCTCCCTAGCCCATAGAGGTAATGTTGGTCGATGGGTCCCCGTTCAAGGTAGGCGGCTTGCAAAAAGTTAGTATTTCCAACGCCGTCGATAAAATTTGTAGAGTATGTATCGCGAAGTACCAGCCTGGACTCAGTGGATTCTGTGCGTTTCTGGCCCGTTAGCTCTATAGATGATAACAACTGAGATTGGTTACTGATATTGGTTGTCGTCACTACCGCTGTTGGGAGGGCCGTGCTGTCGACATGTAACAGACCTTTTGAGTAATATTGGGAAAAGCCTCCGTAGTAAGTCATGTTGTCATTGATGGCTAATCCCTCTGGCATGGATTTTTCAGCTTTGTACACGGTCATAATCATCTGTGCCAGTCTTGCCTGAACCTCCTTCAAATTATTCGCCATGGGGTAATTTTTGACATATGCCAAATAGGCTTCGCGTGCGTTTACGAATTCTCCGTTACGTTCGTACACTTGCCCGATTAAATACTGTGCAAATTGAGATTGTTGATTGGCTGGCAAGCTCAGCAGCTTATTCAAAAGTGCTATGGTTGCTCGGTATGATTTACTGCTTAGGACATTTTTTGCTTTGGCCATCAGCTTTTGCGCTTCATCCTCAGTCTGCTTGGTGGCAGGTGTACTGCTGGAAACTTTAGGCAGCGATCCGCTAACTTTTTTTATGATGGGTGTAAAAAAACTGATACTCCGCCCATCGTTACCGGGGCGTATGTGGTAATCAACCGCCTTGCCAAAGCTGATTGTGAGTGCAGAGTCTATTTCAGGATAAGTAACTGTAAAGCGGGGAGCAATACTTGAGGGCGGCGATTCCCTTCTTTGCCCAACTAACCTTGGGTCCGTGCTATCAATTTCCAGGAGGTTGAAGTAAATTCGTACATCACCGTTCTTGAGCATTACTTGGCGCACAAATTGTATGCGTGTCACGAAGAAAATTTTAATCTCGGCTTCGTCTCCTGCCTGGTTAATCTGAATGCGATCAATAGCTTCGGCAAAGGCTGGGTTAACGCCAGTACCAAGCAACAATAAAGAGATGAGCAAATATCGAACTAATAAACTTACATTTCTTATAGTTTGCACGACGTTATCCACTTTCAAAATATTCTCATTGAACGATCACCATGCAGTAGCTATTTATTTGCTTCATGTTTTGGGCTAATAATTTTAAGGATTAACTGAAATGGCGAGTGCAGGAATACCCTGAAACTACAAGTAACAGTTTGACTATAATAATAGCTAACCCTAACCGCTACATTGATCAGCATAGTTTCCTTATTAATATGCGGCCTCGTACTTCAACTTTTGGCTGTTGTATAAAGCAAATCCCCACACCGTAAAAACGGTGGGGGGATTTGGGAGAGCCTTATCGTTACTGATTAGTCATCATGATTACGGTCGCGCTTGGAACCGTGCCTATCACCGCGGCGTGATGTCGAAGCGTGCCTATCACTGCGGCGTGATGTCGAGATGCGTGAAGAGCCGTCATGGTCATCGTCGGAATCACTCATGCCACCAGTCGCGATTGAAGTTGAACTGCTAGTATGGCAGGCAGCGCATACTGTCATGGTCGCATTCACATTCTTGTGTGCAGAAACACTGCTAGGTGCAGTCCCTATTACACACATACCACAGCTATCGGAAGTCCGACGTAATGTAACCGTACCAATTGTTGCCACTGGAGTTGCCACTGGAGTTGCCACTGGAGTTGCCACTGGAGTTGCTGGCGCAGGAGCAGCGTGACAAGTAGTACACGCCATCATGGCTGCATTGATCGCAGTATGATCCATTGGACCTGTAGTTGGACCGGTACCTGCAACACAATTTCCGCAATCCGCCGCATAAGTGAAGCTTGCAAAAAATGCGGGTATCGCGAATGCTGATGCGATAGCAAGCGCTTTCATAGTGTTGATCTTCTTCATATTGTCTCCTAAGAGTAAATAAACAGTTGGCACTTTGTTGTGCCGCTCAAGTTCATCGAGCAAGCGCACAGTAACAAGTCAAAATTAGCGCTTTATTAGCGAGGTGAAATAAATAAAAATCATTTTGAATAGCGAAAGGGGGGTTACGTGTGAGTGCTTGTCACAGCAGAAATTGTTTCACCAATAGTGCCGAAAGCATGCCGGAAATAGGCTGAGAAAAATGAGTTTTTAGAAAAACTCGGGTGTGTTTAAC
>JBAQWL010000291.1:0-3281 GCA_049298895.1 Gallionella sp. | reverse complement strand
GGTGTTGGGAATATCGTGAAATTTCAAGTCAAGGAAAATTTCAAAACCGCGCCGCATCAATTGTTCCACCAGTACTGGCCCGGTGGCGATGAATAACTCCTTGCCGACCTTCAAACGGCATAACGACGGCTCCAGCCTTTCGGCCAGCGCTAGTGCCTGTCCAGCAGTGGGGTAATCCAGTGCGACGATGATTTTTGGGTCATTCATGGCACAACCCCGGTTTCCTCAGTGCGCCGCGGGGAATAGCTACCCCATGCCTGACAGGCTGGGCAGTGCCAGTAAAACTGGCGAGCATTGAAACCACAGTTGGAGCAGTGATACATGGCCAGATTACGCGTACGTTTATGAATCAGATTTTTTACTAACTCGACATCGGCACGATTGTCCATTGAGACTTCCAGTAGCCGTGCTTCAAGCAATTTATCCAACCCAAGCAAGGTCGGGTTACGTTCCATTTCATTACGCACCAATTGGTAAGCGGCAGCCGGTCCTTCACTTTTTAGCACCCCATCGAATGTCACATTCATCAAATCGTAGGAGTGGTGCTTGTTAAAGTATTCGCGTAGCAAGTCCACACCTTCCGTTTCTCGATCCAGGCTGCGATATGCCTTCAGCAGTCTTTCGGAGATCAGTGGCAAGTATTGTGCGTCCTGGTGTTCGATGGATTTCCAGAGCTCGATGGCCGTTTCGTGCCGACCTTCACTCTCGGCCATATCACCCAGCATCATGGTGGCGCGCACCGCTCCCGAGTGATCCAGTAATGCCTGTTGCAAATGATCGCTTGCTCCAACCAGATTGCCCTGTGCGATTTCCTCGCTCGCCAATTCACAATAGAAAAAAGCTGCCTGATTGCTATACGATTGTCCTGACACCTCACTCAACTGTTGAGCGACGGCGATCGCCTTGAGCCAGTCATGCTCTTTTTGGAACAGCTCGAGCAAAAATTCCAAAGCCTGCCGCGCATATGGGGTGTGTTTCAGCTCCCTGAATAGGCTTTCGGCACGATCCAGAATCCCTGCCTTTAGGTAATCCTGCGCCAACTCGAAAATCGCCTGCTGGCGTTTGCCGTCATCCAGATCAGCCCTTTCAACCAGATTGTGGTGCATACGCAACGCCCGATCGACTTCACCGCGGCGGCGGAACAAACTGCCCAGTGCGAAGTGCAACTCGACGGTCTGTGGATCGACCTTGACCACCTCGATGAACGCCTCAATGGCTTTGTCCTGTTGTTCATTGAGCAAAAAATTTAGTCCCTGAAAATACGACTGCGGCAACGCGCTCGATTCCGAGAGCAGCTCCTTTATATCAATGCGCGCAGCCAACCATCCCATTCCAAAAAATAATGGGAAAACCAACAGCATCCAGAATTGGAATTCCATAACTAAAATAGTTATCAGGAGGGTTGAATCGGAGTTTCCTTGCTTACACTGATGCCGCCAAGCTCGCCCCCCCGAGTATTGTGCTCCTTAATATCGCGCTTAAGACGAGAAATTTCGAGGCGTTGCTGCAATAGGTTGACCAGCATCGCAAGTATGCCGACCGACACGCCGGCGGCAAAAAAAGCCAGTAGCACTACCACCAACGTAGATTGCCACTCAAATCCGAAAAAATAATGCAGCGTCACCGGCTGGTCATTTTTAACCGCAAACCCGAGCAATCCAATGAACAACGCTGCGCGCAATAACCAATTAAAATAGCGCATGGCACACCCCGAATTTAACTGACGCAACGATAGCATAAAAAATGACGGCTATACCTTACGATATGCCGCCAATTAAAATAGTTGAGCCCAGACTCAACTACCACCTACTAAAGCAGGTGGTTCAAACCATATGATTGATAATCAAGATTTGTTGTAATCACTGACCCGCTCCCTAAGCTCCTTGCCCGCTTTGAAGTGCGGCACATACTTAGCTGGCACTTTCACCTTGTCGCCAGTCTTGGGATTGCGTCCCTGACGCGGCGGACGGTAATTCAGGCCAAAGCTGCCGAATCCGCGAATCTCAACACGCTCACCGCGCGACAGCGTGGCGGACAGAGCATCCAGAATCACTTTAACGGCAAGCTCGGCATCCTTAGCCAGCAGTTGAGGATGCAGTTCGGCGAGCTTGGCGATTAAATCAGAACGAGTCATGGCGTGGAACCTATAATTTAAGCTTCAGTCTTGCTACCTGTTATCTTGGCCTTCAACAATGCGCCCAGATTAGTAGTACCCGCATTGGAACTACTTTCGGCAGATAATTTTTGCATCGCTGCTGTTTCCTCTGACTTGTTCAGAGCCTTGATAGACAGGTTGATGCCGCGATTCTTGCGATCCACGTTGATGATGACAGCAGTAACACTATCTCCCTCCTTGAGGTGATTGCGTATATCTTCAACGCGATCGGCCGACACTTCGGAAGCCTTAAGATACGCTTCGACATCTCCTTCCAGGGAAATGACAGCACCCTTGGCATCCAATGACTTCACGATACCGTTGACCACTGCGCCCTTTTCGTGGCTGGAAGCAAAGCCACCGAACGGATCACCTTCCATCTGCTTGACACCGAGGGAAATGCGTTCGCGCTCAACATCAATCGCCAGTACCACTGCCTCGACTTCGTCGCCTTTTTTGTAATTGCGTACCATCTCCTCGCCGGGCTGTGTCCAAGACAAGTCAGATAAATGCACTAAGCCGTCGATGCCGCCATCCAGGCCGATGAACACGCCGAAATCGGTGATGGACTTGATCTGACCCTTAACTTTGTCGCCCTTTTTGTGGTTGATCGCGAAATCATCCCAAGGATTGGATTGGCATTGCTTCATCCCCAGCGAGATACGACGACGAGCTTCGTCAATCTCAAGTATCATCACTTCGACTTCGTCTCCCAACTGCACAACCTTGGAAGGATGGACGTTCTTGTTGGTCCAATCCATTTCGGAAACGTGCACCAAGCCTTCGATACCCTGCTCAATCTCCACGAAAGAGCCGTAGTCGGTCAGATTGGTCACCTTGCCGAATAAACGGGTACCTTGCGGATAGCGACGCGCCAAACCGTTCCAGGGATCATCACCCATTTGCTTAATGCCCAGCGAAACGCGGTTCTTCTCTTGATCGAATTTCAAAATCTTGGCTTCGATCTCGTCGCCGACAGTCAACACCTCGGATGGATGTTTCACGCGGCGCCATGCCAGGTCGGTAATGTGCAACAGGCCGTCGATGCCGCCCAAGTCAACGAACGCACCGTAGTCGGTGATATTCTTGACCACGCCCTTGACGATCGCGCCTTCCTTGAGGTTTT
>JBAQWL010000290.1:0-9655 GCA_049298895.1 Gallionella sp. | reverse complement strand
CGGCAACCAAGCCGTGGTGCGGTGGCAGGTATCGCAGGCAGCCGTCGTGGCAACGTGGCCGCTCGGCTTGCCTTTTGCCTTTGTGCCGTTATGGCAGGTCGCGCAGGTGCCCGGTACTACGCTGGGGTGGCTGAAACTCGCCGGTAACCAGGCCGTGTTAAGGTGGCAACTGCTGCACGGAACAACGGTGGAAATATGCCCACCAGGTTTTGCAGTTGCCCCCATGTGGTTGCCCGAAACGTGGCATCCAGCACAACTCCGTGGCGTGCCTTTGAAAATGTTTTGGACATGGCAAGTTGTGCATCGTACCCTGGTATGTGCGCCATCAAGGGTAAACCCGGTTGTGAGGTGGTTAAAACTTGCTGAGGCTTGCGTTGCTGGTGCAGCCAAAGCAAAATGAGCCGCGGCCAGCAGTGGTAAAGCAAGTATCAGCCCAACCCACTGTGACAAACTCAAGCCCTGTACCTGTAATAGATGTTTGATATCAAACTTTATAATACTGTTGTTCATTCTGCCTCTCCTCAAAGAGAACCTGAAACGCCAAGATTGGGCAAATTTACCAATAAACCTAATTGCGGGCAGAAATCTAAACAATTTCGCTCTCTTTGTCGCTGACCATTAGAGTGAAAGGCCGACTTCTGCAGACAAGCGGTTGAAAAACTCGGTTAAATAGTTAGCGGCTTTTCGTGCCAGCACCTATCAGTAGGGTTCGAAAGTCACTGACGACATGACAACGCTCACATTGGCGACCAAACTCGCCCCGATGCACGTCATCTCTATCATGGCAACCTATGCATGTATGCGGAACCTCAAACCTATCGCCCACCTCCTTTTTATGGCAGGCATAACAATCCAATTTGTCGTGGCCCCCATCGAGCTTGAATTTGGTTCTCTTGTCGTGCTGGAAATCCCATGCCGTCCAAGACCTTGCATTGTGACATGACTCACATTTTTTACCCAGCCGAAGCTTATGCACTTTCTCATCATCCTTTTTATGACAGGAGAAACAATCGGATGGCGAATCGCGAAAAAGTTGCGTCAGGTGGCATTTTTTGCATTCTACTTTTATATGCAGGCCGAGCAGAGGGAAGCTTGTGCGCCCATGGTCAATCGGGGCATCCTTCCAATCTTTTTCGTTATGGCAGGTTTCGCAACGTTTACCCAGCTTTCCCTTGTGTACATCTTCCTTTTTGTGGCAAGAGATACAATCCTGCTGTAGTTTTTGCTTGTACAGATTGCCTGTATGACAGGTAACGCATTTAACATTTTCATGCTTGCCATTCAACGGATATTTAGTATCGCGCGTGTGATCGAAGGTGATGGTTTTCCAATCTTTTTCCTTGTGGCAAGACTCGCATTTCGCTCCAAACTCCCCCTTGTGTTTGTCGTCAGCTTTATGACAACCAATGCAAGTGATGGCAATCTTTTCTTTTTGCCCGGGCACTTTTAGCCCAGGCTTGTGGCAAGCATCGCACTTGGTCGTAATGTGCTTGCCTAGCAAAGGGTAATCGGTGTCCTTGTCATGATCGAACTTGGAAGTCTTCCACTTTTGCTCAGTGTGGCAAGTTTCGCATTTTTCACCCAAGCCGCCCTTATGCACATCGTCCTTACGGTGACATGCGTTGCAGGTTGTTGGTGTTTTGTTGTTCTGATACAGCGGTTTTTTATGGCAAGCCGAACATTTCACCGGAATATGCTTACCCAATAACTTGTATTTGGTTTCCTTGTTGTGGTCGAACTCTATCGTTTTCCAGTCGCGATCCACATGGCAGGTCTCACATTGCTTGCCGTACTTACCCTTATGCTCATCGTCCTTGCGGTGACACGCGATACATGTCTGAGAAGGCTCTTTATATTTGACGGGGTGGCCGACATGGCATTCCTTGCATTTCACATCGAGGTGTTTGCCAGCCAAAAGGAATTTGGTCTTGCTGTGATCGAACTTGGCTTCTTTCCAATCAGTTTCCTTATGGCAATTTACGCAATCGGTACCCAGCTCTTCTTTGTGCTTATCATCCTTTTTATGGCAAGCATTACAATCTGAGTGCGCTTCACTGTATTTTTTCTTGGGGTCGTGGCAGTCCTTGCATTTCACTTTGTCTTGTTTCTCGTGTGCGCCGCGCAAGGGATAGTCGGTCTTCTCATGATCGAATTTATCGACATCCAACAACACGATCTTTGCATCGCGCCCCTTGTGATCGGTATGGCATTCTTTGCAATCTTGATCGTCTATCTTGCCATGATATCCCTTATGATTCTGGACATCTGCCTTCACTTCCTTGTGACAATCTTTGCACAACCCGTTTTGCGCAGCCTTGTCGAACCGGACGTGACATTCCTCACACTTGGCTTCGAGCTTGGCATGGCCTGAGATCACCTTGCCGGGCATCAATAAGGATTCTGCATCGGCCCCCCAGGCGGCGCTAGCGCAGGACAGGGATAGGATCAGTATGGCGCGGCGTAGCAACATCTCGCAACTCAATACATGTTGACAGCGATGACATGGGCTATACCACTAAGGCCCAGCAACCACACGAAAGGCGTATGCAGAATATGCCACAGGCGGAACAGGCGCTCATAAGCCAAGAATTGGGCGGCCCTTTGCACAGAAGACAGGTATCTTTTCACATACATCAAAGCATCCTGAAAGTGTTGATCCAGCAACTGTACACCCCAGCCCTCGGACTGAGCCAAATTATTGGCTGCAAGCTTCAATTCGTGATGGCTATACCTTGTAAGTTTGTATCGCCGCCAGTCAAATGTCATGAACCACCAGACGCGAGTGGAAAATTTAATATCCTGCAAGAAAGCCAAATCACGAAACTGTTTTAATTTTTCATCAATGCCGGTAGCCGCAATCAAGACCGCGCTCACTCTATCAGTATTCCGCTGACTCAAATCCACAGCCTTTTGCATGTCATCCAAATTCGACTTCCGCCCGTAAAGTCCGAGGTGAATGCGCTTATAGATGAACCGTCCGACGAGGCCGCTTAACGCCACCAGTAACATGGAATAAAGTGCTACGCCGGCATTCCAGGACTTCACATGAAAGGTTGAGTGGAACAAGACCAACGTCGGCCCGCCGATGCCAAATAGCATATGCATCATGAACCAGTATCGTAAGGGACCCCAGCTGCGCGCCCATGACACATGCTTACGCAACGGATATAGCAGCATCAGCAACATCATTACTCCGCCGACATATCCAAAGTAGTAACCCAAGCCGGAACCCGCTTCAATGATCCCGCCCCGTGAAATCAACCATGCCAGTATTACCAGAGCGATAAATGCGAGCCATGCTACTGTCCGGCCAACGCCAACGCCATGCGCAGCACCGTCTCGCGTATCAGTGGAACGCGAGCCGCCGAAGACTTTAACTTCCACAGGATGATTTTCCTGACGGCGTTCAGCGTCGCCGTGAGCACGCCGCTCTGAGGTGTGCGTGCTCACACCTCTTGCTGCTGCGGTATTTTGCTCAGCAGAAAATTCAGTAGTCATAATTTAAACGCCTGTTGTGCAGCTCTCAATCGAATAATCAATAATTCACTGGTAATGATAACACGCAGTGAAAATTACAATAAATCATACGGTTAAAATACACATAGAGGGTTCATCGCCGTATGATCCAAAAAACAAACCGCTCATATCTCTCCACCTTGAAGTTCCTCAGCCACATGGTTAGACTGAACGCATCTGAGTGAATAACTACTGAATTCCTTATAGAGCCCATGTACTTGATACCAACACTTTCTGCTTAACTACATGCGTATCTTTCAACATTCATCATTCTGATTTTACAGAAATGTGCACGGGAAGTAGCTCAGGCAAATTCGTGCTTGGCTGCTACTGACAGCATATCTACAGGAACAACATGAGCGAGCAGTTTATCATTTACGCGTTTTACGTTATGCCTTTGCTGGTAGTGATATTTTTTTACCTGCGCAGACACAGTCGTCGGCACAAAACTCACACAGAAACGTTGCGTGAATCAATAGCAGCCGGTCTAACCGAGCCCGCCACCCTTCACCCTGTGTTCGACCCCAATGTGTGTATTGGTTCTGGCGGCTGCTACAAAGCCTGCCCTGAACAAGCCATCGGCATTATTCATGGCAAGGGAGTTCTAATCAGTCCCGCAAGCTGTATCGGTCATGGTGCCTGCGCTTTTTCATGTCCGGTCGGCGCGATCAAGCTGGTGTTTGGCACCGAAACACGTGGCGTGGATATCCCATTACTCAAATCCAATTTCGAATCAAATGTTCCCGGCATCTTCATAGCTGGTGAGCTGGGCGGCATGGGTTTGATCCGAAAGGCAGTCGAACAGGGACGCCAGGCGATGGCTTCGATTCAAAAACGCGGTCGCGCTAAAGCACCGCATGACGTGGTCATCATCGGTGCTGGCCCCGCAGGCATTTCATCAACACTTGCCGCAAAGGAAATTGGCCTGCGTAGCGTTACCCTTGAGCAGGAAGATACTTTCGGTGGCACTACCCTGCATTACCCCAGGGGTAAACTGGTTATGACGGCGCCCATGAACTTGCCTCTTATAGGCAAAATAAAAATCAGGGAAACCAGTAAAGAGGCATTGATGGCGCTCTGGGAAGATGTGGTCAAAAAAGCCGGCATCAAAATCAACTTCAGTGAACGTATGGAAAAGATAGAACACCAAGGCGACACGTTTACCGTCGTCACCAGTCGCGGCAGTTACCAAACAAACAGCGTACTGCTTTGCATAGGGCGGCGCGGTACACCCCGTAAATTGGATGTACCTGGTGAAAAATTGGAAAAAGTGGTATATCGCCTGTTAGATCCGCAACAATATCGCGGAAAACATGTGTTAGTAGTCGGTGGTGGTGATGCTGCGCTGGAAGCGGCCATATCAATTTCAGAAGAGCAAGGCACCACTGTTACGCTCAGTTACCGAAGTAAAGCCTTCAGCCGGGTAAAACCAAAAAACCGCAAGCTTGCTGAAGAAGCAAGCAATTCAGGTCAACTATCCGTACTACTTGAATCGAACGTCAAAGAAATTAGATCGGCAACCGTCATACTTGACCACAAAGGCGTAGACGTAGAACTGCCCAATGACGCGGTAGTCGTCTGCGCAGGCGGAATCTTACCCACGCCATTCCTCAAAGAGATCGGGATAATGGTCGAAACCCGCCACGGCACCTAGCCGTCCGCCTATTTAACGCACGCAGTCCACAAAATAGTGTGTTTCGCCTTCTATTTTTTCACAAACAAGGCCATGTATGTCAGTCTCGAAACCGGGTAGCTTCTGGTTAAAATCGCTTGCAAATTTGAGATAGTCAACGATAGTCTTGTTGAATATTTCACCCGGAATCAGCAGCGGAATGCCAGGCGGATAGGGGGTCAACAGCACTGCCGTGACGCGGCCTTCGAGCTGATCAATCCCCACCCGATCTATTTCGTCGTGCGCCATTTTAGCAAACGCCTTGGAGGGTTTCATTGCCGGTTGCATATCGGACAGATACATTTCAGTGGTCATGCGTGCAACGTTGTGAGTTTTGTATTCATCGTGGATTTGTTGGCACAGGTCGTGCAATCCGATGCGCTCATACTTCGTATATGCCGCCGCGAATTCTGGCAAGATACGCCAGATCGGCTGGTTGCGATCATAGTCATCCTTGAACTGTTGCAACGCGGTGAGCAGGGTGTTCCAGCGACCCTTGGTGATGCCGATGGTGAACATGATGAAGAACGAATACAGTCCGCACTTCTCAACGATAACGCCATGCTCAGACAGATATTTGGTGACCACTGATGCCGGGATGCCGCCATCTGCAAAGTCGCCATCCACATCCAGTCCCGGTGTAATAATGGTTGCCTTGATCGGATCGAGCATATTGAAACCTTCAGCGAGGTTGCCGAAGCCGTGCCATTTGTCCGAGGGTTTCAATACCCAGTCTTCGCGAGAACCGATGCCTTCTTCGGCGAGAATATCCGGCCCCCACACCTTGAACCACCAGTCATTGCCGAACTCTTCGTCCACTTTACGCATGGCGCGACGAAAATCCAGCGCCTCGGCTATTGATTCTTCTACCAGCGCAGTGCCACCGGGCGGCTCCATCATCGCCGCCGCAACGTCGCATGAAGCGATGATAGCGTACTGCGGACTGGTCGAAGTGTGCATCAGGTAAGCCTCGTTGAACACATGGTGGTTCAGTTTACGCTTCTCCGGTTCGCGCACCAGTATTTGCGATGCCTGTGACAACCCGGCCAGCAGTTTATGCGTAGACTGCGTGGAAAAGATCATCGACTCTTTGGCGCGTCGACGATACTTTCCAATGGCATGCATATCTTTGTAGAACTCATGGAAGGCCGCGTGCGGTAGCCACGCCTCATCGAAGTGCAAAGTGTCGATATGCCCGTCCAGCATTTCTTTCAACATTTCCACGTTGTAAACGATGCCGTCGTAGGTACTCTGCGTGATGGTCAGTATGCGCGGCTTTTTAGTCTTATCCTTGATGAATGGGTTCGCTTCAATCTTGAGCTGGATGCTTGCCGGTTCGAATTCGGATTTCGGGATCGGGCCGATGATGCCGTAATGATTGCGTGTTGGAGTAAGGAAAACTGGCACCGCGCCCGTCATCATGATCGCGTGCAGAATTGATTTGTGGCAATTGCGATCTACCACCACGATATCATCGGGTGCTACCGTGGAGTGCCAGACGATCTTGTTGGATGTAGAGGTGCCGTTGGTGACGAAGAACAAATGATCGGAATTGAAGATACGCGCCGCGTTACGTTCCGAGGCAGCAACCGGTCCGGTGTGGTCGAGCAGCTGGCCAAGTTCATCCACCGCATTACATACGTCGGCACGCAGCATGTTCTCGCCGAAAAACTGGTGGAACATTTGCCCGACCGGCGATTTCAAAAACGCCACGCCACCTGAGTGTCCTGGGCAATGCCACGAGTAGGAGCCATCTTGAGCATAATGCAGCAAGGCGCGAAAAAAAGGTGGCGCCAGCGAATCCAGGTAAGACTTGGCCTCGCGGATAATGTGGCGTGCCACAAATTCCGGCGTGTCTTCGTGCATGTGGATGAACCCGTGCAGCTCACGCAGAATGTCATTCGGAATGTGCCGCGAAGTGCGAGTCTCGCCGTACAGATAGATCGGAATATCGGCGTTTTTGAAGCGTATCTCCTGGACGAACGCACGCAAGCTCTTCAGCGCAACCTCGGTTTCCTCCTTGCTGCCCGCACCGAATTCTTCGTCGTCGATCGACAGCAAAAATGCCGAGGCACGGCTCTGTTGCTGCGCGAACGAAGTCAGGTCACCATAGCTGGTAACCCCCAGCACTTCCATACCCTCGGTCTCTATAGCAGTTGCCAGGGCACGTATGCCCAAGCCACTGGCATTTTCCGAGCGAAAGTCTTCATCAATGATGATAATGGGAAAACGAAATTTCATTGTTTACTCCCTTTAGGAATAACTAATTGGGCGGGGATAACGAATTGGCGCGGATTGTCGCAGATTTCCGCGACGGTGTAAGGCTGATTTACGACGCTATACCTCAGTATGTAAAATATTCCAGTTCTATTTCGAAGGTCAAACAAGGCGAGGAAGCCAACGCAGTTTCACCAATGAAATAGAATTGGAATTACATTTTGGGCAGGGTCACGCCTACCTGCCCCTGATATTTTCCGCCGCGATCTTTGTAGGATGTCTCGCAAATTTCATCGCTTTCAAAAAAAAGCACTTGTGCAATGCCTTCGTTTGCGTAAATTTTCGCCGGTAGCGGCGTAGTATTGGAGAACTCCAGCGTGACGTAACCTTCCCACTCCGGCTCGAACGGGGTGACGTTGACGATGATGCCGCAGCGCGCATAGGTTGACTTGCCCAGACAGATAGTCAGCACGCTGCGCGGAATGCGGAAATATTCCACGGTGCGCGCCAGCGCAAAAGAGTTGGGCGGGATAATGCAGTAATCGGCGTTGACCTCCACGAAGGAATTCGGATCGAAATTCTTGGGATCGACGATGGTGCTGTTGATATTGGTAAACAGCTTGAATTCATTGGAGCAGCGGATATCGTAGCCGTAGCTGGATGTGCCATACGATACGATGCGTTTGCCGTCGACCTCCTTCACCTGATTCGGCTCGTACGGTTCGATCATCTTGTATTGCTCCGCCATGCGGCGTATCCACTTGTCAGATTTGATACTCATCGAAATTCTTCCTCAAGGTTGTGTAGCGCTACATTTTTGCAGAGGGACGATTTTACCCAATTCTGCTGGGGCGCGTGGCTTTTGCTACAATCGCGCCTCGCTAAAGGAACCCGCCACATGACCCGCAAGATTCTCGTCACTTCCGCCCTACCCTACGCCAACGGCAGCATTCACCTCGGTCATCTGGTCGAATACATCCAGACCGACATCTGGGTGCGCTTCCAGAAAATGCAGGGGAACACTTGCCATTATGTGTGTGCTGACGACACCCACGGCACACCGATCATGCTGCGCGCCGAGAAAGAAGGCATCACACCTGAACAACTGATCGACCGTGTGTGGCATGAACACAAGGCCGACTTCGACGGCTTTCATGTGGAGTTCGATCACTACGGCAGCACCGACAGCGCCGAGACCGGCAGCTATGCACGTGAAATATATCTCAAGCTCAGGGACCAGAAACCCTCGCTGATCGCGAAACGTGCCGTTGAACAATTCTACGATCCGGTCAAGGAGATGTTCCTGCCCGACCGCTTCATCAAGGGCGAGTGCCCGAAGTGCGGCGCAAAAGACCAGTACGGCGACAACTGCGAATCATGCGGCGCAGCCTATGCGCCCACCGATCTGAAGAACCCCTATTCGGCAGTTTCCGGCGTGCCTCCGGTGCGGCGCGAATCTGAGCATTACTTTTTCAAATTATCCGATGCGCGCTGCGCAGAATTTCTCAGGGAGTGGACGCGCAGCGATGCGCTGCAAGCCGAAGCTGCCAACAAGATGCAGGAATGGCTGGGCATCGCGGACGAGAACAAGCTTTCCGATTGGGACATCTCGCGCGACGCGCCCTACTTCGGTTTCGAGATTCCCGATGCGCCGGGAAAATACTTCTATGTCTGGCTGGACGCGCCGGTCGGCTATATGGGCAGTTTCAAAAAATTGTGTGCCGAGAAAGGTATCGACTTCGACACCTATTGGAAGGCTGATTCCAAGACCGAGCTTTACCACTTCATCGGCAAAGACATCCTGTATTTCCACGCGCTGTTCTGGCCGGCGATGCTGAAATTCTCCGGGCTGCGCACCCCGACGGCCATTTTCGCGCACGGCTTCCTCACTGTGAACGGCGAGAAGATGAGCAAGTCGCGCGGCACCTTCATCACCGCCGGCAGCTACCTCAAACAGGGACTCAACCCGGAATACTTGCGCTATTACTACGCGGCAAAACTGAACGGCACGATGGAAGACATCGACCTGAACCTGGAAGATTTTGTGGCGCGGGTAAATTCGGATTTGGTGGGAAAGTACATCAATATTGCGAGTCGGTGTGCGGGATTTATTACCAAACATTTTGATGGGAAGCTTTCAAGTGAGTTAATTGACAGATGGCTTCCAGACAAACTTGAAAATGCCAAGCATACTGTCACGAACGGCAATCAAATTAGCCTAAATAGCCAGTCAGACAAAGCAATCAATCT
>JBAQWL010000289.1:0-1788 GCA_049298895.1 Gallionella sp. | reverse complement strand
GACTTTCCAGTTCGGCATAACGCTGGGTGTTATACAAAGTGACGAGCTGATTGAATTCATTGGGTGACGGCCCGGCAGAACGCGGCGCGACCTTGCCCTCGCAACAATGCTTGTATTTTTTACCGCTACCGCAACTGCAAAGGTCGTTTCTGCCTGGTTTCATGCCTGCAATTACTGTTTGATTATTCGTAGGATATATTTAACAGCTCCAATAAAATATCGCAATTTGTACTACTCCTGTTCCTTGGTTAATTTCCAGTTGCAGGGTTAAGCCACCGGCTAAAGCCATGTTGCTTGAAGCGAGCTCGGAAGAGCCAAGCTTCGTCCGTCCTTGCTAGTTTGTGCATTTAGCCCGGTTGCATGCTGCGTGCCTGCCACATCCCCCAAAGTGCCTCTTCCAGGTTGTGCGCAAACCGTGATGCATCGAACAGAGGAGATGCCAATACTTGCTGTCGCAAGCCTGCCCGCAACAGGGCCAAGCGCTCAATATTAGACGCGAAATCCACCGCTTTGGCTACGTAATCGGCCTTATCGATCGCGACCCAATCCGACAACCCGGCGTGATAGGCAATACTTTTTGCAGTAAGGGAAAGAAATCTATCGCCCTGTAGTGAGACAATGGGCACCCCCATCCACAAGGCCTCGATGCTTGTGGTTACACCGGGGTATGGGAAAGGATCCAGGGCAATATCAATTTTATTGTATTCGGATAAATGTTCGGCGATCGAGCCCTGAGTTCCACTCAGAAGCAGACGCTCTGGCGCAATACCCCATACGGCAAATCGCCGCCGAGTTTGCTCGCAGATATCCGCGTTATTCAGTTGGCCAGTCTTCAAAAAAAGTCGCGAGTTTGGCACGGACAAGAGGATGCGTGCCCACAACTCCACCACAGCATCATTCATCTTGGTCAGGTTGTTGAAACTCCCAAAGGTCACATACCCTCCTGAAAATGCCGGGAGCGGAGCAACGCTCACGGGTTGTGCTGGAGCGGAAAAACATAAGTAGCTATCCGGCAGTCTCCACACGGTCTCCGAAAAGTGACTTTCATGTTCCGGGGGGATCGATTGGAGATCACCGAGGACATAATCCATTTCATGCACTCCGGTCGTAGTGGGCAACCCCAGCCACGTGACTTGTACCGGGGCAGGTTTCCAGGCGAACATAGGCAGGCGACTGTGTAGACTATGGCCGGACACATCTACGAGTACATGTACCCCGTCAGCATGGATCAGACGTGCTGCATCTTCATCACTTTTGCCGAACAACGGCTTCCATGCCGAAAAGTAAGGTTTGATACGAGTGGTGAGCGCATCACCTTTGGAGTAGGTCGGATAGGCGATCAGTTCGACACGGGCCGGATCCAGCTTGGCTAACAGGCCTTCCAGAAAATACCCGACAGGATGACTACGCAGGTCACCGGATACCAGCCCCACCCGCAGGCGTTCAGGTTCAACTTCACATTGCCAGGCGGTAAATCGTTTACCCACTTTTGCGGCCGCCATTCGACCATATTGCTGGGCTTCATTGAGATAATATGCAGGGGAGTAGCGGGTTAAATAGTTCAGAGTGAACAGTAGATTGCTCAGTGCCATGACATTGTTCTGGTCGAGTTGCAGTGCTCGGCGAAAGTTAGCTATAGCTTCATCGAATTGCCCAATATCTTTAAGGAAATTGCCTAGGCTGTTGTGCGCTTCCGCAAAATCGGGATTGAGCTTCAGCGCCTGGCGACAGCTTGCTATCGCCTCATTAACTTTTCCTAGTTCATGCAGGACCATGCCTAGATTGCAA
>JBAQWL010000288.1:0-3759 GCA_049298895.1 Gallionella sp. | reverse complement strand
GCGTATACCCTGAAACGCGCTGCGCAAGACTGTATCGGTACGTGTGATAAATTCAGCCACGCGACTGACCGGGACGGACACATCATGCTTGATGCTGATGCCCTCGCGCTTTTGCGCTTCGCTGATGTTCTTGCGCAGCTTCCACCATTTTTCTGCGGCATCGGCATCAGAGGTAACTGATTGCTCCTTCACACCCGGCCCGAAACTCTGTAACGCTGCGCGCAACGCGTCGTCCAGCAAACCATGCATCACATCGCTCAACTGAATCAGCAAATAATATTCATACTTTCTGGCAAATGGCTCATGGGTATCCGGGATGTGGCGGTATACCAAATCCAGGCAGGGGCGTGAAATAATTTCGAAGCTGCTCAACGTGTCGCCGCAGTTTTCGCGCACATGCGCCAGCAGCAGTACCGCCACATCCGCGTCGGTGATCGCCACACAGGCGGTGGCGCTGGATTGCGGCTGTGGGAACAGCTTGAGCACAGCGGCGGTGATGATGCCCAGCGTGCCCTCTGCACCGATGAATAGATGCTTCAGATCATAGCCGGAGTTGTCCTTGCGCAGGCTGCGCAGACCATTCCAGATGCGCCCATCCGGCAACACCACTTCCAGCCCCAGCACCAGATCGCGCGCATTGCCGTAGCGCAATACATTGATGCCGCCCGCATTGGTGGAAAGATTACCGCCGATCTCGCAATATTTTTGTGTGGCTGTCAGACCCAGTGGAAACAAGCGGTTGTTTTTTTCTGCCGCCTCGCGCACATCAGCCAGCTTGCAACCCGCCTCGACGGTCATCGTGTAGTTGATGGCGTCAAATGCAAGGATGCGGTTCATGCGCGAAAGATTCAACACGATCTGCGTGCCTTGGGGCAGCGGCACGCTCGCCCCGCACAGGCTGGTGTTGCCGCCCTGCGGCACGATGGCGATGTTATGCGCGGCGCACAGTTTGACGACTGCACTGACTTGCTGCGTATTCGCGGGAAACACCACCGCCAGTGCGGTGCCGGTGTAACGGGCGCGCCAATCTTTGCAGTATGGCGTAGCTGACTCTCCGGTCAGCACGTCAGTGCTGCCGACTATCGCGGACAAGGAAGGGATCAGATCTGCTTGGCTCATCAATACTCGCAGAACGGGTCGGTCGTAAACATGACGGGGCAGATGATCAGTATCCTGTTCTGGTGTGTACTTTTAGAAAATCAATGCTGCCAGTGAAGCACCCTCTGTTACATCCGGTTGGGATGCGGCAGTTGATCACGCCTTCAGTCTCGACCAAACTTCAAGCTTCACGTTGTAAAGCAGCAAAGTCAATATAATTAAGTATCCGACCACATAATAGCCCAGCGCCTCCCTTTCTGCCTCATGCGGATCGGAAGCCCAGAAGAGAAACGACACGATATCATGCGCGCTTCCCTGCAACGCCGAGCGCTGTGCCGAATCAGTCGCACTACTGATCCCGAGCGCGTCCGGCATCTTGGTCAGAGGAAAAATATGGTTGCTGATTGTTCCATCCGGGGTAAGGAAATAGCCTATCAGGTAGGAATACAAATAGCTGGCTCCGCCCTCGCGCGCCCTGACTATCAGACTCAGGTCTGGCGGGACGGCCCCGAATGACTGTATGGCTGCTTCGTCAGAAATCTGGCTGATCATTGCCGAATCCAACGTCGAATCACCCCGCCACGTGGCAATTTTGTTCTTGTCTATGCCGAAGCTGGCCAAATCCCGATAATGAACGTATTTCAGGCTGTGGCAACCCTGACAGGCGTTCACAAAGGTATCTACCCCGCGTTCGACTGCGAGCACACTACTATCTACCTGGAATTTTTCCAGTTTGACTTCAGTGGCAGACGCCGGAAACACGGTGCAACACAACGCCAACGAAGCAATAAACTTATTCATCGCTTATCGCCTTCTTCTTTTTTCTTCTTCTTCGCTTGCGATCAATACCAGTATCTTGGGCGGCAAGCCTCGCTTGAAGAGCCATCTGTCTTCCGCTTTGGAAACGAAAGGCAGCAGCAAAAATGACACAAAATAGAAGAAAGTTGCCACTTGTCCGATTGCGATGGTCTGACTAGTCGGCGGAACGTAGCCGACATAGCCCAGCACCAGAATATCCAATATAAATATAAAAAACAGAATTCGATATACCGGCCGATAGCGACCGCCGCCGGGAATACGCGAACGGTCCAAAAATGGCATGAATGCAAAAATCATCACGGATAGTCCCATCGCCACCACGCCGCCGACCATATTCGGCACCGAGCGCAAGATCGCATAGAACGGCAGGAAGTACCATTCCGGAACGATGTGGTCCGGGGTTATCATCGGATTAGCCGGGATATTGTTGGCGGGCTCTATCATGCTGTGCGGGAAAAAGAACACGACGATGAAATAAGTGATCAGGAATATCCCCAATCCAAAAAAATCCTTGCTGGTGTAGTACGGATGAAACGGAATGTTGTGCTTGTCAGCCAGATCGATACCGCTGGGATTGCTGCTCCTGACAGTGTGCAGAGCGACCAGATGAACCACCACCGCACCGATGATCAGGAACGGAAACAGGTAGTGCAGCGCGAAGAAGCGCGTTAGTGTGTTGTCTCCCACGGCGTAATCACCACGCAGCCATACCACCACCTCGTCACCGATAAACGGAGTAGCACGGAACAGATTGGTAATCACGGTCGCACCCCAGAAGGACATTTGCCCCCAGGGCAGCAGATAGCCCATGAAGGCAGTCGCCATCAACAGCAGCAGCAACCCTTGGCCTGTCCACCACATCAACTCGCGGGGTGCACGATAAGAACCATAGTAGAGTGTGCGCGCCATGTGGATGTAGATCACCAGAAAGAATGCCGAAGCGCCGGTGGAGTGCATGAAGCGTAGCAGCCAGCCGTAATTCACATCGCGCATGATGTGCTGGATGGAATCGAAAGCGATAGCGGCATCCGGCTTGTAATGCATAGCCAGAAAGATGCCAGTCGCCACCTGCAGCATCAGCACAATGCCGGCCAGAAAGCCGAAATTCCACCAGTAGCTCAGATTGCGCGGTGTAGGATAACCGGTCAACTCATGCTTAATGAAGCGGGTAAGCGGGAAGCGATGATCTATCCACTTGATGATTTTGCTGGTCATGGCCACCTCCTAAGCTTCGCCAATCATGATTTTTTCAGCCGTAATAAACCGGTAAGGAGGCACTTCCAGGTTTTTCGGCGCGGGACCGCGCAGGACACGACCACTGTCGTCATACAGGCTGCCATGGCAATGACAAGTCCAACCAGGACCTTCCTTGTTCGGCACACAACCCATATGCGTGCAGATACCGATCACAACCAGCCACTCCGGTTGTTTGACCCGTTCGCTATCCTGTTCGGGATAGAGCCCGCCGTTCGTGGCGGCCATCGCCTTGATCTGTTCTTCGGTACGGCGCAGGATGAACACCGGCTTGCCCTGCCAGGCAACCGTATGCATTCCACCTTCCGGAATCCCGGACAAATCCACTTCGGTGTTCGCCTTGGCCAGCAGATCCGCACTGGGATTCATGCTGGCGACAAATGGTAAACACGCTACTGCTGCCCCTGCTCCACCAAATGCATAGGTCACTTTGAGTAAAAAATTACGTCGCCCTGTATCATCCAAGTCATCGACTTTAGCCATTGCCATCTCCCCAATTAGCGCTCCAGAACATCACCATTTACTAAGGCGCTCGCGCATTCTATCCCCATTCAATTTGCATCCGAGCCAGCAACGGCTATATACGAT
>JBAQWL010000287.1:0-1611 GCA_049298895.1 Gallionella sp. | reverse complement strand
GTGCTGACTACTTGCCCGGCGCCGCGATGCGGCCTGCGCATTGTGTCGGCAGATAAATCTGATGTTTTGGAGTTTGTCATCGACGGTTACAGTCTCGATCAGACGGTTTCGGTGCTGCAAAACATGGCTGATTACACCGGGGCAGAATACATTGAGCATGATGGTTACATTCAAGGCGGTTTACTTCCTTGGGATAGTTATCCCGGCCCCGGCTCAGCGCTCTATGCCATAGGAATAAATGGCATAGAGGGTGGTGGTCAGTGCGGCGGTGTTCCACCACTTGCTGATATTCCGGCAAACATCACCGAGCTATTGGTTCTCGCTCCGGGTGTTAAATGGGCGCAGTTCGATTTAAGCGATCTTCCTGCAACGCTAGATAAGCTGGCGTTGGCTTACATCACCACAGAAAACGATATGCCGGAATTGTCTGGCCTGACTTTAACTCACCTTGATTTACGATTCACCAGCTTTACCGCAGGCCCGGTGCCAGAGCTTCCATTGCAGCTTGTGTTCTTGGATATGGAAAACACAAACCGTACAGGCCTTGCTCCGAATCCCGGCCAGTTCCTTTCGATGGAGCGTTACCACTTCAGAGGCAACGCCTTGACCGGCTTCGATGCTCCGGTGACATTCAATGCAGCAACCGATTATATCAACCTGCAAAATAACTCAATGTCTACGGCAACCGTGAATGCCATTCTTGCTGCTTTCGTGTTAGCCAATCCAACAGCTGTTGGAAAAAAATATAAGCGGCTTTATTTGAACGGCACCGGCATGGGGGCTGCTACCGGGCAAGGCTTGATAGATAAAGCAACAATAATTTCCCGTGGCTTTGATTGCCAGACGAATTAACGGAGTATTCCATGGAAGGTCTTCAAACAATTCTATCGGTGTTGCTGACATTCTTCGGAGTTGTTGCAAGCCTGTATGGTGGCTTCAAAGTATTTATTAAATACATCTGGCCACGAATGCAGGGCGCAGCCGTTTTTACCAAAGACTTTTTTGGTTCTGTCATGATGATGCCGCAGGCCGTCAAGAGCTTGAAGCAGATCGAAACTATGGATAGCATGTTGACCAAGGTCTATACACAGGTCATGCCTGACAACGGTTCAACTATGCGTGATTCGTTGAATAGAACGGAAGCAAAGATGGATCGCATCTCGAATGATGTGGCGCTACTCAGTAGTACGCTGAAGGCGAATGGTGACGCCGATCCAAATCTTGCCATGTTTGAGGCCAACAACTTTGGTGAAAATGTATGGGTCAGTCGCACATACTGTCGATGGGTAAACCGCAGTGAAGATGAATTGCTTGGCTGGGGCTTCATGAATGTCATACCGCTGCGTGAGCGTGAGCGGGTTCGTGACGAATGGCATACCGCCATGGGCGAGAAGCGACAGTACCAGTGCCAGCACAACGTCATGGGTGGCGATGGGTCTGAAATACTGGTGGACGTGACAGCTACCCCGATCCCTTACGATGGCGAGCCGCAGCGTTGGATTGGCAGTATCAGGCGAGTGACCGATTATTCCATGCCGCGCTAGGTGATAAATACTTGACTTGCGATTGAGTATTCAGGATACTACCCGAAACCAATAGGCTGGGTAGCAA
>JBAQWL010000286.1:0-14124 GCA_049298895.1 Gallionella sp. | reverse complement strand
AAACATGTAAGTTCAAATATTCGTGAGCTTGAGGGTGCTTTAAAGCGGGTTGAAGCCTATGCCAAGTTTCATAAGCGCAATATCTCCGTAGAAACAGCAAAAGAAGCCTTAAAAGATATACTCGTAGCTCAAAGTAGGCAAATATCGATCGATAATATCCAGAAAACTGTAGCTGACTATTACCGACTTAAAATGGTTGAGTTGCTCTCAAAAAAGCGCACTCGAAATCTAACCCGTCCCAGACAAATGGCAATGGCTTTGGCACGCGAACTAACTACTTTGAGCTTACCGGAAATAGGTAATGCCTTTGGCGGTAAAGATCACTCAACCGTCATTCACGCTTGTAAAACAATGCTTGATTTAAGGGCCAACAACACGACTATCGATGCTGATTACAAAATATTACTTCAAACTCTAAGGGGATAACCCTGTGGAAATTTCAGGTACAAAATGTTAAAAACCTCATCCTTCCAATAAAATTAAAAGTTATACACATTAGTGAGGCGCTGAATTCACAGTAAAACACCGGCTAATTATTATTAGCAACCTCATATTTGTAATCAAGTTACCCCGTTTACCAACGCTGCCAGAAGACCTTATTAGTATTATTAGGAATTTATATTATGTTTATAGAGAAAACAGACAAAGAAACCATATTGAAACCACTGCAAGTTGTAATTGGTATTGTCGAACGTAAACAGACTTTGCCAATTTTATCCAATGTGCTAATCGAAAAAGAGCCAGGGAAAATTCGTTTTACTGCTACAGATCTTGAGATACAAATTACCACAAGCATAGAAAATAAAAATAAAGATGGCGAAACTTCAGCGCTAACCATAGGGGGTAAGAAAATTCAGGAAATCCTTCGGATACTTCCTGAAAAGAGCAGAATTTCAATTGAGACCAGGGAAAATAAGGCACAAATAAAATCTAACAAGAGCCGGTTCAGTTTGCAGACTCTTCCGGCACAGGACTTTCCAAAACTAAGCAATCAATTAGTAGATGCAAAAAAGATCGTTATGGGTCAATTGGCGCTAAAAACATTATTATTTTCAGTTCAATACGCAATGGCACAGCAGGATGTTCGTTATTATCTGAATGGCGTGTTGTTGATAGTAGAAGGTAATAAATTAAAAGTAGTAGCCACAGACGGGCATAGGCTTGCATTTAATGCAGTAATTATTGATGGGGAGCACGAAAAGCAAGAAATCATATTGCCCCGCAAGGCTGTGCTCGAGTTATGCAAACTTTTAGCTGACAACAAGGAGTTGGTTGAGATAGCGTTTTCTCAACAACAGGCAAAAGCTAGCTTTTCAGGAATTGATTTGGTAACAAAGGTTATCGATGGGAAATTTCCTGATTATGAACGCGTCATCCCAAAGTACGACAATCACCTGAAGATGAATCGGATAGCCGTACAGCAGGCACTGCAACGTGCAGCAATTTTGTCTAATGAGAAATTTCGTGGGGTTCGCTTCGTTTTAACCGAGAAAAATCTCAGCATTATCAGCAGTAATAGTGAGCAGGAAGAGGCGCAAGAAGAAATTGAAACAGATTATCATGGTGAGGCCATAGACATCGGGTTTAACGTCAATTATTTAATGGATGGGCTAAACAACATCAGTAGTGAAGCAGCAATATTTTCATTTGGTGAGCCCAATAGCAGCATCCTGATAACAACACCAGATAACGAGGAGTTTCGCTATGTGGTTATGCCTATGCGAATCTGACCGGTTCAAATATGTTCCACGTGAAACAGAATAAATATTTGGAAAGAATTAGATGACAGAATATAACTCAAATAATATTAAAGTACTAAAAGGGCTAGAGGCCGTTCGCAAGCGCCCAGGGATGTATATTGGAGATACCAACGATGGCACAGGATTACATCATATGGTGTTTGAGGCAGTGGATAACGCGGTGGACGAAGCGCTTGCCGGCCATTGCAACGAGATAAGCGTGATCATCCATGCGGATAATTCGATCAGCGTAAGCGACAATGGGCGAGGAATTCCGACAGACATTCATAAGGAAGAAAATCGTTCGGCCGCTGAAGTAATAATGACCATCCTGCATGCAGGCGGGAAGTTCGACAGTAATTCTTACAAGGTCTCCGGTGGTTTGCATGGTGTCGGCGTCTCGGTGGTGAATGCCTTGTCTGAATGGCTAAAGCTGACCATCTACCGTGATGGAAAGGAACACTTCATGGAATTCCGTCATGGTGACCCTGTCGCCCCACTCAAGGAAATCGGACCCTCAGGCAAGAGAGGCACAACAGTCCATTTTCTGGCGGCTAAAGAAACTTTTGGTTTGGTCGAGTTCCACTTTGATCTTTTGGCAAAAAGACTGCGCGAGTTGTCATTCCTGAATAATGGCGTGAAGATCGCACTGATCGATCACCGCAACGGCAAAGAAGAAAATTTTGCGTTCAGCGGGGGAATCAAGGGCTTTGTCGAATACATGAACCGCAACAAGTCACCCTTACACCCTACGGTGTTTTATGCGATCGGTGAAAAGGACGGCATTACAGCTGAGATAGCCATGCAGTGGAACGATTCCTACCAGGAGACGGTGCAGTGTTTCACCAATAACATCCCGCAGCGCGATGGTGGTACGCACCTGACTGCCCTGCGTGCAGCAATGACGCGCACGCTGAATCAATACATCGAGACCGAGCAAATGGCAAAAAAAGCCAAGGTGGATACCACTGGGGACGATATGCGTGAGGGCTTGACCGCGGTATTGTCGGTGAAATTACCAGACCCAAAATTCTCTTCACAGACCAAGGACAAGTTGGTGTCCTCCGAAGTGCGCCCGGTGATCGAGGATCTGATAGCCCAGCAAATGAGCGCGTTCTTGCTGGAAAAACCCAGTGACGCAAAAATCATCGTCAATAAGATCATCGATGCCGCCCGTGCCCGTGAAGCGGCGCGCAAAGCCCGTGATTTGACACGCCGCAAGGGTATACTGGACGGCACGGGCTTGCCCGGCAAGTTGGCCGATTGCCAGGAAAAAGACCCCGCTCTTTCCGAGATTTATCTGGTCGAAGGTGATTCTGCGGGCGGCTCAGCCAAGCAGGGACGCGACCGCAAATTCCAGGCGATCCTGCCGCTCAAAGGCAAGATATTGAATGTCGAGAAAGCCCGTTTTGAAAAACTCATCGCATCTCAGGAAATCGCCACGCTGATCACCGTGTTGGGCACCGGCATCGGCAAGGAAGAATACAACGCCGACAAGCTGCGCTATCACCGCATCATCATCATGACTGACGCGGATGTGGACGGTTCGCACATCCGCACCCTGCTGCTGACCTTCTTCTACCGGCAAATGCCCGAATTGGTCGAGCGGGGCCATATCTATATCGCGCAACCGCCGTTGTACAAGATCAAGCAAGGCAAGGACGAGCGCTATCTCAAGGATGATCAGGAGATGAAGATCTATATGCTCAAGGCCGCGCTGAACAATGCCGTGCTGTATCCAGCCGCCGATGCCACACCGATCCATACTGAAGCGCTTGAGCAGATCGCCAAACAGTACTTTCTGGCCGAAGCGGTCATCGAACGTCTGTCGCGCTTTACCGCGCCGGAAGCCAGCCACGCGCTGCTGATATTGCCCACTCTTTCGCTGGACGACGCAAAGCAGGCACAAAGCAGCGCAAAGCAACTCGAAATAGCATGTGGCGGCAACATCAAGGTCGTGGTGGAGACCGATGAAGCCGGCGAACATCGCTTGCGCCTGGAAAAGCTGTACCACGGCAACTACTCGGTTAGTTACATGGACAGAGATTTCTTGAAGGGCAGCGACTACGTGCAGATCCGGCAGACCGCAGAAGTCCTGAGCGGACTTATCACAGCGAGCGCTTACATTGCTCGCGGAGAGCAAAAACGCGCAGTATCCAGCTTCAAACAAGCTATCGAATGGCTGCTTGAAGAGGCCAAACGCGGTGTCAACATTCAGCGTTACAAGGGGTTGGGCGAAATGAACCCGTCGCAACTGTGGGAAACCACCATGGACGTGAAGAACCGCATCCTGCTCAAAGTGCGCATCGAAGACGCAATATCCGCCGATGAGATATTTACCACCCTGATGGGCGATGTCGTCGAACCGCGCCGTGCGTTTATCGAGAAGAACGCGTTGGGTGTGAAGAATCTGGACGTATAGGGAGCGGTCCGATGAATGCCATGACCTCGCTTCCCAGGAAGGGAATCATCCTTGCGGGTGGTTCCGGCACGAGATTGCACCCGGTGACCCTGGCGGTATCCAAGCAGCTGTTGCCGATCTACGACAAGCCGATGATCTATTATCCAATGTCCACGCTGATGTTGGCCGGGATACGCGATATTCTGATCATATCCACACCGCAGGACACGCCGCGCTTTCAACAATTACTGGGTGATGGCAGCGCCTGGGGATTGAATCTGCAATATGCGGTGCAGCCTTCGCCGGACGGGCTGGCGCAAGCATTCATCATCGGCCGAAAGTTCATTGGCGATCACCCTTCTGCGCTGGTGCTGGGCGACAACATCTTCTACGGACATTCTTTCCAGGATCAATTGGAAAACGCGGCGCAGCGCAGCCACGGTGCGACTGTGTTTGCCTACCATGTGCGCGACCCGGAGCGTTACGGGGTGGTGGAGTTTGATGCTGATGGACGCGCAGTGTCGCTGGAAGAAAAACCGTCTCAGCCCAAATCCAGTTACGCCGTCACCGGCCTTTATTTCTATGACGATCAAGTGGTGGATATCGCCGCCAATCTCAAACCCTCCAGGCGCGGCGAACTGGAAATCACGGATGTCAATCGCATCTACCTGGAACGCGCCAGGCTATCCGTAGAAATCATGGGGCGTGGTTATGCCTGGCTGGATACCGGCACGCATGAATCACTGCTGGAAGCCAGCCAATTCATTCAAACCATCGAGCATCGTCAGGGACTCAAGATCGCCTGCCCGGAAGAGATCGCCTATCGCAAAGGATTTATTGATGCAACACAACTGGAAAAGCTGGCTGCCCCACTATTGAAAAGCGGCTATGGTGATTATCTGAT
This sequence comes from Gallionella sp., assembly GCA_049298895.1. Taxonomy (GTDB): domain Bacteria; phylum Pseudomonadota; class Gammaproteobacteria; order Burkholderiales; family Gallionellaceae; genus Gallionella. Next base: position 9,080 of record JBAQWL010000286.1, on the reverse strand, counting down.
GCAGGTGCTCAAGGAAAAGAGTGTGGCTGAATGAACGTGATTCGAACGGCTATTCCGGACTTGTTGATCATAGAGCCCAAAGTATTTGGTGACGACCGCGGTTTCTTCTTTGAAAGTTTCAATCGGCGCAGGTTTGCTGAGCTGACTGGGCGTGATGTCGATTTTGTGCAGGACAATCACTCGCGCTCGGCTAGAAACGTGTTGCGCGGACTGCACTACCAGATACAACACCCGCAAGGCAAGCTGGTACGCGTGACACTAGGGGCGGTGCTTGATGTTGTAGTGGATATTCGGAAAAGCTCACCAAATTTCGGGCAACACGTCGCGCTGGAATTGTCTGCTGAAAATAAACGCATACTCTGGATACCAGAAGGCTATGCACATGGATTTGTGGTCTTGTCCGACACGGCAGAATTTCTGTACAAAACTACGGATTACTGGTTCCCGGAGCATGAGCGCTGCATTCGTTGGGATGATCCAACCCTGGCGATAGATTGGCGGCTGCAAAGCACACCTGCCCTTTCGGCCAAAGATGCACAAGGAAAATGGTTGACCGAGGCAGAACTGTTCTCATGACACTACCCAACATCACGGGAAATTAGTCAGGCACTATTCAGCGCTTATTGAGTACCGCCGTAATGATTTTCAGCGATCTGTCAGTAGCACCACGGTTGAATTTCACAAACTCATTACACTGCTGACGCATTTTTGTTAAGGCATCCGGGTCGCTCAGTAGCTGCTGCAATTGCTTTACCAGTTCTTCGGTATCTAGTACCTGTACAGCGGCTCCGGCATTAACCGCCAGCCGAGTCGCCTCATCAAAATTATGGGTATATGGGCCGACCAGCACCGGCGTACCGACCGCACAGGCCTCGATCAGATTCTGCCCGCCAAAAGGCAGTAAACTGCCGCCGATGAAAGCGAGATCGGCGGCGGCGTAGTGGGCAAACATTTCCCCCATGCTGTCACCCAGCACTACTCGAACTTTTGCCGGAACAACAAAATCCTGCAATCCTTCACCCCGTAGTTGGCCAGTTTGAACGATATCGCTTTTGCGTAGGAACGTGATACCGCGCTGTTTCAGCAAGTTAGCTACTGGTTGAAAGCGTTGTGGATGACGGGGCACGATGACTACAAGCAAATCTTGTATATGGATGCTTTCCAGTGCGTCCAGCAGCAGCGCCTCTTCTCCGTCGCGTGTGCTGGCGGCGAGAAATATTTTGCGCGCAGAGCCAAATTGCTCGCGCAGCTGTCTGCCCAGTTCCAGCATGGCAGCAGGCGGCTCGATGTCGAACTTGAGGTTGCCCATCACGGTAACATCCTTCGCGCCCAGCCTAGTTAATCGCATCGCATCGTCTTGGGTTTGTGCGGCAATGGCAGCAAGCTCGCGTAGCGCGAGGCGGGTCAGCTGCGCAAAATGTGCATATCCTTGCGCGGATTTTTCTGACAATCGCGCATTCAGCAGCAGTAGTGGTGTGCCGGAGGTGTGGCAGGCATGTATCAAGTTGAACCAGATTTCAGTTTCCATCAAGATGCCTAGCTGCGGTCGGAAATAACGTAAAAAATGATTTACCGCAAAAGGGTAATCGTAAGGCAGATACACGCGCAGCACACTGTCGCCATATAGCTGCTCGCTGGTGGAACGGCCGGTGGGCGTGGTGTGGGTGAGCAGGATTTGGTGGTTGGGATAAGCCTCACGCAGCAGAGTAACGAGACTTTGCGTGGCGCGGGTTTCCCCCACCGACACTGCGTGCAGCCAGATAACCGGCCTGTCGCTAAGCACAGCATAAAAACCGAACCGCTCACCGATATAGCGCAGATATTCCGGTTGTCTGCGCGCGCGCCAGACCAGGCGAAAAAAAACATACGGCAGCAGCAGCCACAACGCGAGGGTGTAAAGAAATCTCATCTGGTGCGACCCGTTCGCTTTAATAACTTTATGGATAGTAGTGGCGTTACGCTTGCCGCTCAAGAAAAACATTTGTTGCAATCTATTGCGCCTACTAGAATGTCGGCATCTCGCAGGAGTGTCGATCAGCGATGTGCCCGGCAATTGTATAGATACCCAAAATGAAAATTCTCGTCGTAAGGCTATCCTCGCTAGGCGACATACTCCACATGTTCCCAGCCGTCAGTGATTTGCGTCGCCATTTTCCTGATGCGGAGATTCACTGGCTGGCCGAGCCGGCCTTTGCCGAAGTGGCCAGTTGGCATGACGCGATAAGCAAGGTGATCACGGTGCCGTTACGTGCACATAAAAAGACCTGGTGGAAGATCCCGGCATTGTTAACCGGTCTGCGGCGAGAGCTGCGAGCGGAAAAATACGATATCGTACTGGATGCACAAGGGCTGCTTAAAAGTGCGCTGTTGGCTCGTCTGGCGGGTGTCAAGGTGTTTGGATTTGCGGCAGAAAGTGCTCGTGAAGCACTGGCGGCGCGGCTTTATCAAAAGACTGCCAGCGTGCCAGATGGGTTTCATGTCATAGAAAAAAATCGGCAACTGGTCGCAAAAATTTTCGCTGCCGATATATCCCAACCCGCCGATTTCGGTTTGGCTGAATTTCGCCAAGAGCGAATGCAAGCCGAATTTTCAGGTGCTCTCAAAGAAATAACTGATCAGCCCTATGTCATGCTGCTGCATGGTACAACCTGGAGCAGCAAATACTGGCCGGAACCTGCCTGGTTGGAGCTGATTCGTGTGTTTTCCCAGCGTGGCTGGCGTTGTCTGTTGCCGTGGGGCAATGAGGTTGAACGCCAACGCGCTTATCGTTTGCAGACAGCCGGGGGCGAACATGCGCAGGTGTTACCAAAGCTATCGCTAACCGAGCTGATGAGTGTTTTGCTTCATGCCCGCGCATTCGTCAGCGTGGAAAGCGGGATCGGGCATTTGGCAGCGGTACTCGATGTCCCGGGAATTATGCTGCATGGACCTACTTCGCCAAACTATAGCGGCATTCTTGGCAAGGCCTGTAAGCATCTCACCAGCGGTATAGAGTGTTCGCCCTGCTTTAAGCGTGATTGTCCAATTTTAAATGAAGCTGGCATTCCACCCTGTCAACAAGCGATTACCGCGCAGAAGGTGTATCAACAGTGCCTGGCTTTAGTACCCGAAAACGTAAAAGATACTACCGCGCAAACTGATAAAATACCCCATGCTTGAATAACGTAAAGCATCGGGCTTTCCGAATTCCCGAAACTGCATCTCGGCGCTGGGGCATCTGGTTTGAATTCTCGCGTATACTCGTAAACGAGCAAGTTATTTACAATTATCGGGCTTAAGATCACCCATTTTTTGGAAACGAACACTATGCAAAAGCAGGATAATTTCAATACTCAGGACGATGGTACAACAAGCGACGAAATTTCTTTAACCGATATCCTCACGCCCCTTTGGCGTTCGCGCTGGATGATATTATTTGTGACATTGTCAGTGACAGCCTTTGGTTTGGCAGGATCGCGATACTTCGTTCAATATAAGAGTGAGGGATATTTCCAGTTCGGCGGTGCCATACCGGCAGGGAAAGAACCTACCAGCCCAGGCATTTCGTTATCCGACTACAAGCGGTATGTGGCAACGTATGCAACGAGCGAACGGTTTGCCGATTTTGTGCTGGATAAAAAACTGGAGTCAGTTGCGGGGATTGACAATATGTCCGCAGTATTTGCATCGCGTGATGCAGTCACGAAGCTGATTGAGCCGATATATCCTTTTACCAAACTGGATGCCAAGGAGTTGATGGATCAACCCAAAGACAGCACTAACAACATTATTGGTTTGCGCATTAATTACTCAAGCCGCTCTTCGGAAGGCACGCAACAAATGGTGGGTTTGTTGGGGCGTTATGTGATGGACAGCATCATATATCGAATTTATTCGGATGAGCTGGAGTTCAAGCACGGCGAGATGATGGCGAAAATGATCAGACTTGATAATGACATTATCGTCAATCAAGAACTACTCAAGACATATCGCCGCAAGGGTGCGGATCTGAAACAGATTGTGAACCGCTATCCGGAATCGTCCAGGCAGGCTTCCAGACAGGTGATTTCGGTGACGGAAGACAACGCGCGCTACCTGTCTCCGGTAACGCTATTGGTGACGACGGAAGTCCAGGCATCCGAGGCCAGGGAAGCTATCCGCAAGGCCAAACGCGAGCAGAAGCAAAGTGCGCTGTTGCTGGATTACTATGATCGCGCCAAGGCATTGCTGGACCAGACAAAATCGGGTGAGACCATATTGCTTGGACTGGAGCAGGTAAAAGAGCATGCGTTCAAGGGCAGGAGCCTGGAAGATGATGAGATCAAGGAGGTATACAACTCGATCACGATCGCCAACCAGGAAGCAATCAACCGGCATCTGGAAAAGAGCCGCTTCATAGCGGGGCCGACCTTGCCTGCTTACTCGTCCCCACGCCGGCTGTTTGTGTTAGTGGCGAGTTCGATGCTGGGTTTGTTTTTATCGGTTTTGCTGGTGTTTGCGCGTAACTGGTGGCGTAACAATTGGTTGAAGGTGACTGGCTGAGTGGTAATATAGTCCGGTTGCGCTTTGCAACGCCGTTTTGGGAGAAGTGGCTCACGCTTGATAGGGCAGAAATACCCATTTTCTAAGTGGGGGACTCGCGGTTAATACCTGCGTTGCCTTGACTATTGATCCGGCCAGATTATGTTTGAAGTCCATTGGGCGGAATGAACCCTAAACCCCCTCCAGCTCCCCCTTGTCATGGGGAGAGCCAAAGCCGCTCCTCCCCTGATAAGGGGAGGTTGGGAGGGGTTGGGGTCAATGAACCAGGATTAAAACTTCAACGTGCCGGATCAATAGGACGGGTTGTAGAAATCCTACCGGCTTCGCTCTAATGATTTATTCGGGATAAACAAGTGATGGCAACGGAAGCAGCATCTCAATCTCAGCAGCCAATAGTTGCGCTACTCAAAGAGGCGTTTTCACATTTTCCGAAGGTTGCTCTCGTGGTGGTGTTTGGTTCTGTTGCCTTGGGGCAGCAGCGCGCAGATAGTGATTTGGATATTGCGGTGGCTGCCGATCATCCGCTGTCGGCCGATGAAAAATTATCCATAATCGGTGCCTTAGCGAAGCGAACCGGACGGCCTATTGATTTGATCGATTTGAATGGGGTGTCTGAGCCATTGCTCGGACAAATAGTGCGCCATGGCAGAAGAGTGTTGGGCAGCGATACCTTGTACGGCGAGTTGATTAGCCGGCACGTGTTTGAGCAGGCAGACTTCATGCCGTACCGGACCAGGTTGCTTGCGGAAAGGCGGATGGCGTGGATCGGGAAGTAGTCGAGCAAAAATTGGAAGCGTTGCGTCGTTGTTTGCATCGCATAGAAACAAAATGCCCAATGGATGCCGCCACGCTGGTTGCGGACCTCGATCTTCAAGACATTGTCTCGCTCAACCTCAGCCGTGCGGTGCAAATCTCGGTGGATATCGGCGCGCATCTGATTGCCGGCATGGAAGTGCCGCCGCCGGATACGATGGGACAAACATTTGACGTATTAGCGCAACAAGGTGTTTTGAGTAATGAGCTGGCAAGCAGTCTCAAGAAGGCAGTGGGCTTTCGCAATATCGCAGTTCACAACTATGAAAGCATTAACTGGAATATTGTGCATAGCATCGTGAAATATCACCTGGCTGATTTTTCAGAGTTCGCCAAGGTAGTCGCACTCAAGGCAACAAAGTGATGGTAAGTGAACAGCATTGGGTATGTGCGGAGATAAAATAGTTGAAAGTCGAAGCTGAACAAAAATGCGTGCTGGAAAACGTAAATGAGTGATCACCAGGTTTATGCGGTGATACTCGCTGGGGGTAGCGGCAGCCGGCTGTGGCCGTTATCACGCCGCGATTTGCCCAAGCAATTCCTGGCGCTGGATGGCGATGCATCGCTGCTGCAAAATACCATCAACCGCTTGTCCCCGGAGATTGATGCCAAGAATGTGCTGATCGTCACGCAAGAGGCACATGCAAAAGGTGAGGCATATCACGCCCTGTTACCTTACCAGACCCTGTTTGAGCCAACCGGGCGGAACACCGCACCAGCCATTGCGCTGGCAACAGCGTATCTTACGGCCAACAGAGAAGATCCCATTATGGTCGTACTGCCAGCCGACCACATCATCAAAGACGAAGTGCGCTTTCGTGCGCATCTGAATATCGCGATCGAAGCCGCCGAAAGCGGCAAGCTAATTACCTTTGGCATCCGCCCCACTCATCCCGATACCGGTTTTGGCTACATCAAAACAAAGAAAACAGGACTGAGGACTGAGGAACAAGGCCTGAGTGCAAAAACAGCGAGTAGTTCTACTCAGTCCTCAGTCCTTGGCACTCAGTCCAGTGTTTATGAAGTAGATCACTTTACCGAAAAACCCGACTTGGCCACCGCCGAACGATTTCTGAATGAAGGTGGTTACTATTGGAACTCGGGCATGTTCGTCTGGCGCGCCTCGGTGATACTCACGGAGATTCAACAGCACCTGCCTGCGGTGTATCAAGTGTTACAAAAAATTATTGCCGAGAGCCGCGTTGCGGGAACATTCCAGCAGGCCGTGGAAAAGCATTTCGCCGCCATGCCCTCCATCTCGATCGATTACGGCGTACTCGAAAAATCCAGCCGGGTATCCCTCATACCCTGTGACATAGGCTGGAATGACGTTGGCAGTTGGCAGGCCGTGCATGAGATTTCCACCCAGGACGAAAACGGCAATGCCCTGCAAGGCAACGTCATCGCGCTAGACTGCAAAAACAGTCTGATTCGCGCTGAGAAACGCCTGGTCGCCGCCATCGGCGTGGAGGGCCTGTGCGTGATCGAAACTGCCGATGCCGTGCTGATCTCAAAGAGCGATCAAACCCAGCGTGTGCGCGAAGTGGTTGATGTTCTGCAGCAGCGAGGCGCTACTGAGCATGTCTATCATGCCAAGGTCAATCGTCCGTGGGGCAATTACACCGTGCTGGAAGAAGACCAGGACGGTTTCAAGATCAAGCGTATCGAAGTCGCCCCCGGTGCGCGGCTCAGCCTGCAAAGCCATCGTCAGCGCTCCGAGCACTGGGTGGTGGTATCCGGCACGGCTACCGTCACCAACGGTGAGCGAGTGATCACCGTGGAGAAAAATCAGAGCACCTACATTCCAATCGGTACCAAGCATAGGCTGGAAAATTTGGGCAGCGAACCGCTGCATATCGTCGAGATTCAGGTCGGAGATTATCTCGGCGAAGACGATATCCAACGGTTTGAAGATAACTACGGCAGATGAGAGGCAGGACTGAGGTTCGAGGACTGAGCTTTTGTAGGGTGGGCGCAGCCCACGTGACCGTAGAGATTAACGAAGTTATGTGGGCTGCGCCCACCCTACAAAATCCTGTTTTAATGCGGATCGGAATTACATCAATCAGTATTTTGATACCATAAACAATACTACCAGTGAACTTTCTCGCATTATCGGAGGCCTTCGTGCCGCCGTTCAAAAACAAAGAGACAAAAAATGACCAGCAAAACTAATATTTCCCAGCCATCAGTCCCAAGACCTCAGGCCTCAGTTCTTAGTCCTCAGTCCTCGACCCTCAGTCCTGATTCTCAGAAGGTTGCTCTGATCACCGGTATCACCGGACAAGACGGCGCCTATCTGGCTGAGATGTTGCTGAAGAAGGGCTATATCGTGCATGGCGTCAAACGCCGTTCCTCCTTGTTCAATACCGACCGTATCGATCATCTTTACCAGGATCCGCATGTCAAAAAAGCCAGCTTCATCTTGCACTACGGCGACCTGACCGATTCAACCAACCTGATACGCATCATCCAGCAAGTGCAGCCGGACGAGATATACAACCTCGCAGCGATGAGCCATGTAGCAGTATCATTTGAAACCCCTGAATACACTGCCAATGCAGACGGTATTGGTACGCTGCGTATCCTCGAAGCCATTCGCATTCTCGGGCTGGAAAAGAAAACCCGCTTTTACCAGGCATCTACCTCCGAGTTGTATGGCTTGGTGCAGGAAACACCGCAAAAGGAAACCACACCGTTCTATCCGCGCTCACCTTACGCAGTGGCCAAGCTATACGCCTACTGGATCACCGTGAATTACCGCGAGGCTTATGGCATGTATGCCTGCAACGGCATCCTGTTCAATCACGAAAGTCCGGTACGCGGTGAAACCTTCGTCACGCGCAAGATCACCCGCGCGCTGGCGCGTATCAAGCTCGGTTTGCAAGATTGCCTCTATCTCGGCAATTTGGATGCACTGCGTGACTGGGGGCATGCCAAAGACTTCGTCGAGATGCAGTGGCTGATGCTGCAACAAGACAAGCCGGAAGACTTTGTGATCGCCACCGGCGTGCAATACAGCGTGCGCGATTTTGTTAATGCGGCAGCCAAGGAAATCGGTATGGTCATTACCTGGCGCGGCAAAGGCGTGGATGAGAAAGGCTATGATGCATCAGACAAGTGTATCGTCCAAGTTGATTCGCGCTATTTCCGCCCCACCGAAGTAGAGACCTTATTGGGCGATCCGACCAAGGCTAAACAAAAACTCGGCTGGACACCCAAGATCACTTTTCACGAACTAGTTGCCGAAATGGTGCGCGAAGATCTCAAGAGCACCCAGCGCGATGAATTGGTCAAAAAACACGGCTTTGCCGCGTACGATTACCACGAGTAAAGACAGGCGCAAGGTGCAAGCAGAAGCAACCCAGGTTTTCCTGTACCTTCTTGCCTTGAACCTTGCCCCTGAATTATGAAATGGCAAGATTTGAAGATCTTGAAGTGTGGAAGCTGTCGGCTCGCTTGAGCGCGAACCTATATAAGGCAATGGCCGATATAAAGGATTTTGGTTTTCGGGATCAAATCACGCGAGCAGGACTCTCAATACCCTCGAACATCGCGGAAGGTTATGAGCGAAACTCAGACAAAGAACTGGCAAATTTTTTGAATTACGCAAAGGGTTCTGCCGGAGAACTCAGAACCCAGATTTACATCGGAATGGAAATTGGATACATCAAACGTGAAATCGGGAAAGACTGGATACACGAATGCGAAGCGATATCGAAAATGCTACACGGATTGATTCGAAC
>JBAQWL010000285.1:0-2622 GCA_049298895.1 Gallionella sp. | reverse complement strand
TTAAACTCGCATCTCCGGACAGGACTGATAAAAAATAAATAAAACAATTGGTTATGGTAAATCTCGGTGTTACTTTAGGCCGTGGCGTATAATGTCAGGGTTAGGGAGGATGCTTACCCAATTATTTGTGAAGAGATTAGAATATTGAGCACGATCAGTTTTGAAGAATTAAAGCTTGCACCGGAAATCCTCAAGGCGCTTACCGAGTCCGGTTACACCACACCCACACCTGTTCAGGCTCAAGCCATACCACTGGTGCTGGAAGGCAGCGACCTGATGGCGGGCGCGCAGACGGGCACCGGCAAGACGGCTGCCTTTGTGCTGCCCATGCTGCAAAAATTGCTGCCGCACGCCAGTTCCAGCACTTCGCCAGCGCGCCATCAGGTGCGCGCACTGATATTGGTGCCGACACGGGAACTGGCGATCCAGGTGGAAGCAAGCGTGAAGGTATACGCAAAGTATTGCAAGCTGCGTTCGCTGGTGGTGTTTGGCGGGGTGGATATCAAGACGCAGACGCCGCATCTGAAAAGGGGCGTGGAGATCTTGGTCGCCACACCGGGCCGCCTGCTGGACCACATCGAGATGAAATCAGTGCAGTTCAGTCAGGTGCAGATGCTGGTGCTGGATGAGGCGGACCGCATGCTGGATATGGGCTTCATGCCTGATTTGAAGCGCATTCTGGCTTTGCTGCCAAAACAGCGACAAAACCTGATGTTCTCGGCCACGTTTTCGATCGAGATCAAAAAATTATCAGCCGAATTTCTGACCAGGCCCAAGCTCATCGAAGTGGCGCGCAGCAACGCCACAGCCGAGAACGTCACACAAAAAGTTTATCTGGTCGAACAGGCAGACAAACATGTGCTGCTCGCACAACTGTTACGCGGCAGTGATGCGACCCAAGTGCTAGTGTTTACCAAGACCAAGCTTGCTGCCAGCCGCCTTTCCAAACAATTACAGAAAGATGGCGTAGCCGCTGATGCTATCCATGGCGATAAAAGCCAATTGGAGCGTATCCAGGCACTCGATGCATTCAAGCGAGGCAAAGTCACTGTTCTGATCGGGACTGATGTGGCCGCTCGCGGCTTGGATATCGACCAGTTACCGATGGTGATCAACTACGAGATACCCAGCGCCCCGGAAGATTATGTTCATCGCATTGGCCGCACTGGTCGTGCGGGCGCGTCTGGTAAAGCGATCTCACTCGTGTCGCCGGAGGAAGAGAAGTATCTGAAGGAAATTGAGAAGCTGATCAAGCACGAGATTGAAAAAGAAACTGCGGTCGTTCCGCATGTACACGCTACCAGGACTGACAGAACAGCACGTGGAGAGCGTCATGAACGCAGTCATGCTCCCCGTACAGCCGCACCAAAAAAGTTCAGCCATGATCCATGGTTTGATAAACCTTACGAACCCAGTGGTAGTGTCATACCTGCTGCCCAACCAGCCGAACCTGAGAATAGGCCGAAGAAGGCAGTAGCTGCGATACTGGTTCGGCGTGAAGGCTGAGGCGCTCTGCTTTACGGACCACACCTGTAAAGTGCACCGTTACGACGATGTCTAGGATGAAAAATAAGGTCTCCGTGGTGTTTATTTGCATGGGCAACATCTGTCGTTCGCCTACAGCGGAAACGGTGTTCCGCCGCTATGTCGAGAATGCAGGTTTGTCTGAAAGCATTCTGATAGATTCGGCGGGGACGCATGATTTCCACATCGGCGATCCGCCCGATTTGCGCACTCAGCGGGCAGCTCAGCAGCGCGGATATGACATGAGTGCTTTGCGCGGGCGTCAAGTTGAGGCGGATGACTTCCGCCGCTTCGATTATGTGCTGGCGATGGATAAAGCTAATCTCACCATTCTGCAACACCTTGCACCACCTGACAGCGATACGCATGCACAATTGCTACTCGAATATGCGCGACACCATACTGAACGAGAAGTACCAGATCCCTATTACGGTGGCGCGGATGGATTCGAGCATGTGTTAGACATGGTGGAGGATGCGTCGGAAGGACTATTGCAGCATATACGGCAACAGCATTGGCAGGGATAGCACCCCGACTATGAGTTGGAATTACAGGCCGCTAGCGGGGTTATCACGCTACTCCGCCTGTTCACCCGCTTTGTCAGATGAGGCAATCTTTTTGTCGGTGGCTTGGCTTGGTTGTCCTAATATATGTTTTAGGGCGGCCATATCATGCAACACAATATACCTGTTCTGTACGCTGATCAAACCATCTTTATGGAATTTTGAAAACGTGCGGCTTACCGTCTCCAGTTTTAATCCCAAATAATTGCCGATTTCTTCGCGCGTCATGCGCAAATGGAAACTGCTGGGTGAATAGTTGCGAGCTGCAAAGCGTTGCGACAGGTTTAGCAGGAATGCAGCCAGGCGCTCTTCTGCCTTCATGCTGCCTAACAGCAACATAATGCCATGGTCGCGCACAATTTCACGGCTCATGATTCTATGCAAATGGCGTTGCAATGCTGGAATGTCACGGCTTAATTGCTCCAGCTGATTAAAATGAATTTCGCATATTTCGCTGTCTTCCAGGGCGATGGCATCGCAGGTATGGATGTCGGTACTGATCGCATCCATTCCCATTATTTCCCCCGTCATATGG
>JBAQWL010000284.1:0-7122 GCA_049298895.1 Gallionella sp. | reverse complement strand
GGTTGGGCGAGCACTGTTTGAGCACGTGGCCGCGTAGCGGATCGTGCGAGTTGCGCAGCCCCGCTCGTTTGTGTCTGATCGAGGGAACCCCCGAAGGGGGCGGCAAACCGGGGGCGCCTTCTTTTTGGTTACTTTTTCTTTGGCGAAGCAAGAAAAAGTGACTAGCTGCCGGGCTACCCCCGGCGAAGTTGACTTTGGTTTTTGTGTACATCACAGTGTGCCCGCCGCTTCGCGGCGACCCTTCGACAGGCTGATGAAACAACTAGCCATTCGACTAGGCTATCAAACGACGATAGCCAAGTCGCTGGTTATCAGGGCGAACGGTCTTAGTTGTCGGGCTACCCCGGTGGTTTTGATTGTTGCGTCGTAGGTCGCGTAGGGCGCAATCCTCATTGCGCCGTATGAAAACATCCGGTGCAATGCGCTACGCTTATTGCACCCTACAAATTCCATAAAGGAGAACCACCATGCAACTCGATGACCGCAGCCTCGATACCCTGTTCCGCGAAGCGCACACCCACAGCAACTGGCTGGACAAACCGGTCGGCGATGCTTTGCTTCACCAAATTTACGACCTGATGAAATGGGCGCCGACCAGTGCCAATTGTTGTCCGGCGCGCATTGTGTTCGTGAAGAGCGCGGCGGCGAAGCAGCGCTTGCTGCCGGCGATGGCGCCGGGCAATGTGGACAAGACCCGCGCCGCGCCGGTCACCGCGATCATCGCCCACGATCTGGAGTTCTACGAAAAACTGCCGGTGCTGTACCCGCCCGCCGATGCGCGTTCATGGTTCGCCGGCAACCAGCCGCTGATCGACACCACCGCCTTTCGCAATGGCACGCTGCAAGGAGCTTATCTGTTGCTCGCCGCGCGTGCACTTGGGCTGGATGCGGGGCCGATGTCAGGCTTCGATAACGCCAAGGTGGACAAGGAATTTTTCCCGGATGGCAAGACTAAATCCAATTTTTTGATTAATCTTGGCTACGGCGATAGCAGCAAGCTGTTTCCGCGCAATCCGCGCTTGAAATTTGAGGCGGCGGCGCAGATTCTATAGGCGTATAGTGTCTTTGCGAGGGGTGTTTGCTTCCTCCCGAATGCTCAACGCCCAATGCTGGGGGAGAGACTAATGAAGAGACTATCTGGATTCTTGCCCGCTTGTGTTGCGATCCTGTTGCTAGCGATTGCAGGTCGTGGCTACGCGCAAAACGTCGATTGCCGTTCCTGTCATGGGCAAGGCACGGCAACTACGGATTTCAGTGCGATCTATACCTACACCGTAGCCCATCATCCTGTCGGCATTGTGTATCCGAGCGACTCGACGGCCAGCACGAATTTCAATTTACCCAACGGCCAGATTGCCGATGTCGCGTTTTTTGACACGAACGGCAACGGTCTGCCCGACAGCGATGAGATACAGTTGTTCGGCGCAAACGGCTCAGCGACCATTACTTGTTCTTCTTGCCACATGGAGCATGGCGCTGTACCAATACTCGCCAATGCGCCCACCGATGCTTATTTGCGCGTCACACTGACTGGCAGCGCGTTGTGCTCGATTTGCCATAACCAATAATCAAAATAATCCATATGCCTGTCATTCCCGCTTGCGCGGGGATGACGCAGTTTTGCGCTAGTGGATTATCTGGGTTGAGACTTTCGGACTACTTCAATTTGGCGGATTTTTTGCGCCGTGCGCCAATGTGTTGCTCACCGCGTTCGGCGGCTAGCTTGACCTGTTTCTGTCGTTCAAGTGCAGCGGCACGTTTTTCCGGGGTGAGACTGTCGTAGCAATTTAAACAGGAAACGCTAGCCTGATATTTGGGTGAGGTTTTGTCGGCTTCGCTGATCGGGCGTGAGCAGCCATAGCACAGTTCGTAATGCCCCGGTGCCAGGCATTGCCCCACCGCAACACGCTGGTCGAATACGAAACACTCGCCTTGCCACAGGCTTTCTTCGGCGGGCACGTTCTCCAGATATTTCAGTATCCCGCCTTGCAGGTGATAGACCTCGGGGAAACCTTGTTGCAGCATGTATGCGGAAGCCTTCTCGCAACGTATCCCGCCGGTGCAGAACATCGCGACGCGCAGTTGCTTGTCCGGGTCGAAATTATTTCTAACGTAGTCAGGAAATTCGCGGAAAGTGGTGATATGTGGATCGACCGCGCCCTTGAACGTGCCAACCCCCACTTCGTAATCGTTGCGCGTATCCACCAGCAACACATTGGGATCGCTGATCAGTGCGTTCCAGTTTTCAGGCTTTACATATTGGCCGACCTGCTCGGTGGGATCGATCCCCGGCACGCCCATCGTGACGATTTCTTTTTTCAGCTTGACCTTCATGCGGTAGAACGGGGTTTGTTCGGCAGTCGATTCTTTGTGTTGCAGATCGGCCAGGCGTGGGTCGCTGCGCAAGTAACTTAAAATTTGGTCGATATCTAAGCGTGCCCCTGCGATGGTGCCGTTAATGCCTTCCTCGGCAAGCAACAGTGATCCGGTGATGCCAAGTGCATCGCATTGTGCCAGCAGGGGTGCGCGCAGTGCGGCGCAATCGTCCAGCTTCACGAATTTATATATTGCAGCAACCACTAATGCAGCCATCACTATTGTTCCTTTATTTCGCCGTAGGGCGGAACGCCCCTGCGGGGTTTCCGCCCTACAAAATCCGCCGGTACAGGCGGTAGTGCTCGTTCTTGTCGCCCTTGCGGCTGCCTTCCCAGATCTTTTCCCATCGCGTTTCGTCAAGCAGAGGTTTGGATAATTTGTCGCCCTGAATCAGGCGCAGATCGCAACGCTGTTTCGAATCGCGCTGCGTGATAATGTTGCCGAAATAATGCAGCATGGCACGCTGCCCTTCACCAAGATAATCTGCGGCGATACATTGGTATTGCTTCGGTATGGACTGCATCAGATCGGTGACCATGTGGCGATAGCTCTTGCCACTGTCCAGCCAGGGTAGCCACAGCGTCATCGCGAGTATCCAGATCAGCGTGACACCGGCAGCCCAGTTTACCACTGCGCGGCGCATCGAACGCCCCACGCGCCAAACCAGTATCACCCACAACACGGTGGCGATGATGGCGATGACGAACGGAGCTGTATGCAACTCCGGATCGAAACCCGGTTGATAATCTTTCAGCCAGTGGGTGATCTTGGCCTGGTTGTCGAGCAGCAAGCCCGCCCATCCCCACCACATCAATATCGCAAGCAGCGCAAAAGTCATCAGACCAAACCAGTCCAGCGCGTTGGCCGCACCGCGCTTCAACATGGACAGCGAGGCTGCAGCCAGTAGCGCGAGGGGCAGCAGCATTGGCAAGGCGTACACCTCTTTGATGTTCGGCACCAGACTGAGCGTCACCAGCATCACCATGAAGCTGACCAGAGGCAATTGCAGATCGTCGCGTTGAGCCAGACGTTTGCGCGATTTCCACACTACCCAGAACGCGAGTGGCAAGGCGGGCCACGCCAGCCATGGCAGGCTTTCCAGATAGTAGAAGGCTTCCATGCTTGGTCCTGCTTTCGCATAGTCCAGCCAATTGCCGATGTTGTGCGCCCATGCCCAGTCTGAAAACAGTTGCGGAGAGCGCTGATACAGCAGCAGCGGCCAGATGGTTAGCCATGGCACTGCGAACAGGGTAGTGACGGCAAGGCTGAGAAAGTAATTGCGCGTACGCCAATTGCTGAATAAGGCGGGCAGCAACGCGGCAATTAAAATGAATAGTACTGGCGCGATAAAACCTTTCGACATGAAGCCGATTCCCACTCCGGTACCGATTAATACGCCCGCGCGCTTGGCGCGATCCCAGCTCAACGTAAAGCCGTACAGCATCATCGCGCACCCAGTGAGCAGCGCGAGGTCGGTGATCATCTCATGTGAACGCACCATCATCCCCATGCAGCCGATCAGGATAATCGCTGCCGCCCAGCCGCGATACTCGCCATACAATTTGCGACTGGCTAGACCAGTGAACAACAGGGTCAGCGCGGTGTAGAAACCGCTGGCGAGACGTGCACCGTCATGCAGCGGCAGCAGCGGCGACCACAGTTTGGCGAACAACGCGGCAGTCCAATAAAACAGCGGTGGTTTATCCATATAGGGCTCACCCGCCAGGGTGGGCACCAGCCAATTGCCGTCTTGCAGGATCGAATAAATGAGTCCGAAGCTATAAGCTTCATCCGGTTTCCAAGGGTCGTGCCCGACCAGCCCGGTGCCCAGCCAGATCAGGCATAGCACTGCCAGTAACACTGCTTTGGCGGGAGTGATAGGGTTTGGGTCGGTGGGTTTGATAAAGTACATTCGTCAACTTCTCTTATATTCGTATTCGATGTCGAATTGTCAGGATGAAATTGTCGCCGCAAATAAAAAAGGCAGCAAACGCTGCCTTTTGTTGGAGCCGTCGCAGGATACTACGCAGCAGTTTTGCTGCCGTATTTCTGGCGGAACTTGTCGATGCGGCCAGCGGTGTCCACGATCTTCTGTGTGCCCGTATAGAACGGGTGGCATTCAGAACAAACTTCGACTTTCAGAGCCGGTTTGCCGATCACGGATTTGGTCTTGAAACTGTTACCGCAACTGCAAGTCACGGTGATTTCCTGGTAATTTGGATGGATGTCTGCTTTCATTATATTTCCTGGCTAGTAGTTTGGTGCGGCGGGTGTACGCACTTACAGGGGGCGCATTATCCATAAAAATAGGGCGTTGCGCAAATTTTTAGCAACAGCGGTTTATGCCAGACCACTTTTGCTGTTGCCGGTGTGAGAACCATGCGCTGCGCGATAACGGCAAGGTGCCGGGGTGGGCGGCGGCGTGGTGTTCCAGATAACGCTCATAGCCGTCATCGCCGCTGAGTTGACGGATGGATTGCCAGAACGACTGGCACACATCGAAAAATTTTAGTCGCGTACCCATGCTTCCTCCAGCCGGGTGGGGATATGTTCCGTTTCGCCAACCGGCGGCACCGGTTTGCCGCGCAGGTGGCGCGCACAGACGCGCAGCGTGTCACCGACGATCAGCCACAGCAGCACGACGAAGAACAACACCAGCAGCGCATCCAGTTGCTGGTTGAAGATCAGTTGTGGAGCGACGGCAGCCTTGTCCGGCGGCAGCGTGCCCGCCGCGAGCTTGTCAGACAGGCTGTTGGCGGCGGCGATGAATCCGATGCGCGGATCGCTGTCGGTGAGTTTTTGCCAGGATGCCGTGGTGGTGATGATCACCAGCCAGACCAGCGGCAGCACAGTTATCCACGCATATCTGAGCTTGCCGGATTTCACCAGGATGCCGGTCGCCACACATAATGCAATAGCCGCGAGGATCTGGTTAGAGATGCCGAAAAGCGGCCACAGGATATTCACCCCGCCGTTCGGGTCGATCACTCCGATGTACAGGAAATAACCCCAGGCCGCGACCACCAGGCCGCTGCTGAACAATACCGAGGGATACCAGGAGGTGCGCCCCATCGCCGGCCACAGGTTGCCGAGCATGTCCTGCAGCATGAAACGGCCGACGCGCGTGCCGGCATCGAGCGTAGTGAGGATGAAGATCGCCTCGAACATGATCGCGAAGTGATACCACATCGCGAGCATCCCCTGGCCGAACGCGCTGCCGAAGATGCTGGCCATGCCCACCGCCAGCGAAGGCGCGCCGCCGGTGCGAGCGAAAAGGGTGGCTTCGCCCATCTGCTGCGCCAGCAGGTTCATCTGCTCGACGGTCACCGGAAAGCCCCAGGCGGAAATCGTCGCCACTGCCTCGGCAGCGGTCTTGCCGACCACACCTGCCGGGGAGTTGATCGCGAAATACACACCCGGATCCAGCACCGTAGCAGCGATCATCGCCATGATGGCGACCAGCGATTCCAGCAGCATGCCGCCATAACCTATCATCCGGATGTCGCGCTCATTGGACAGCAGTTTGGGGGTGGTACCGGAAGCGATCAGCGAGTGGAAGCCGGAGATCGCGCCGCAGGCGATCGTGATGAACACGAATGGAAACAGCTTGCCGCCAAAGATCGGCCCGCTGCCATCGACGAATTGCGTCAGCGCCGGCATCTTGATCTCGGGGCGCAGCCACACGATGGCCAGTGCCAGCAGGATCACCGTGCCGAGTTTCACGAAGGTGGACAGATAATCGCGCGGCGCAAGCAGCAGCCACACCGGCAGGATCGCGGCGGCAAAGCCGTAGGCTATCACCGCAAACGCGAGCGGCAGGCCGGGATGATCGAACAGTTCGCGCAGGCCTGCTTGCTGGTCGATCCAGCCGCCGCCCGCCACCGCGAGCAGCAACAGGATCACGCCGAGCGCCGAGCCTTCCAGCACTTGACCGGGACGCAGCTTATACATGTACAAGCCGACCAGCATCGCGATCGGAATCGTCGCGGCCACCGTGGAAGTCGCCCACGGGCTGTTCTTCATCGCGTTCACCACCACCAAGCCGAGCACGGCGATCAGGATGATCATGATCAGGAACGTGGCGATCAGCGCGGCGTTGCCGCCGATCGCCCCGAGTTCGTCGCGCGCCATCTGCCCGAGGCTCTTGCCGTTGCGCCGCGTGGAAAAGAACAGGGTCACCATGTCCTGCACGCAACCGCCCAGCACCGCGCCGAACAGTATCCACAGCGTGCCCGGCAGATAGCCGAACTGCGCCGCCAGCGTCGGTCCGACCAGTGGGCCGGGACCGGCGATCGCGGCGAAGTGATGGCCGAACACGATCCATCGATGGGTAGGCACATAGTCGCGCCCGTTGGACAGCCGCTCGGCGGGCGTGGCGCGGGAAGCATCGATGCTCAGCACGGTCGCGGCGATCCATGCCGCATAAAAACGATAGGCGATCGCGTAGATGCACAGGGCGGCGGTGATGAACCACAGCGCGTTGATGGACTCGCCGCGATGCAGCGCGATGCCGCCGACTGCGGAAGCGCCCGATAGCGCGACGATCAGCCAAAGTAAAATGGAAGCTGGTTTGGTTTTCATGGCCTGCCGTTGGTTCCAGAGTAGTTTGTGCGACAATGCTACCGCAAAAAAGTACATGATTGCTACGTCATTCATCCTGTGCAGTTTGGCAATCCGAACAACAAAGCGAAATATGGTAGGGTGCGTCCCACGCACCATCGTTGTATCAAAGGCGGTGCGTGGGAC
>JBAQWL010000283.1:0-11053 GCA_049298895.1 Gallionella sp. | reverse complement strand
CCGGCGACGTGGGCAGTGCCATCGTGCTGGACAAAGTGCTGATGGTGGCTGATGGCGACAAGCTGTCGGTGGGCAAGCCTTTGCTGATTGGCGCTTCCGTCAAAGCGACTATCGTTTCACATGGTCGTGGTGACAAGGTGCGCATTTTCAAAATGCGCCGCCGCAAGCACTACCAGAAAAATCAAGGTCATCGTCAAAACTACACTGAGATCCGCATCGACGGCATCTCTGCCTAAATGTAAATCTGGGCGTAATTGTTAAGGAGCAACTAGCATGGCATCAAAAAAAGGCGGCGGCAGTACCAGTAACGGTCGCGACTCACACTCAAAACGGCTGGGCGTCAAGAGCTACGGCGGCGAATTGATCAGTGCTGGCAGCATCATCGTGCGTCAGCGCGGCACTGAATTCCACCCTGGCGACAATGTCGGCATGGGCAAGGATCACACCCTGTTTGCCAAGATCACCGGCAAAGTCGTGTTCGCCATCAAGGGCGCGCAGCAGCGTAGAACTGTTTCCATCGTAGCAGCGGCCTAGTAATCCCCAGGCAAGCACTACCTTGACAGAATCAGCCCTATCGCAAGGTAGGGCTTTTTTATTTGTGGTACATGTAAATAATGAAATTCATCGACGAATCCAAGATCGAGGTCATTGCCGGCAATGGCGGAAAAGGTGCAGCCAGCTTTCGCCGAGAGAAATACATCGACAAGGGCGGCCCGGACGGCGGTGACGGCGGAAAAGGCGGCAGCGTGTTTGCGCAGGCAGACCGCAACATCAATACACTGGTGGACTATCGCTTCGCCCGGATACACCGCGCCAAGAACGGCGAATCGGGACGCGGCGCGGATTGCTACGGCAAGGGCGCGGACGACATCGTGCTGCGCATGCCGGTCGGTACAGTGATCACCGACATAAACAGTGGTGAAGTGGTCGCCGACCTCGCTCATGACGGCGAAAAGGTGTTGCTCGCCCAAGGCGGCATCGGCGGCCTGGGCAACATCCATTTCAAGTCCAGCACCAACCGTGCGCCACGGCAATGCACCCCCGGCACCGAGGGCGAAACGAGGGAATTGCAACTGGAATTGAAAGTGCTCGCCGATGTGGGCCTGCTCGGTATGCCAAACGCAGGCAAGTCCACATTCATACGCTCGGTTTCTGCCGCCAAGCCCAAGGTCGCCGATTATCCGTTTACCACCCTGCATCCGAATCTCGGTGTGGTGCGCGTATCGACTGAAAAGAGTTTCGTCATCGCCGACATTCCCGGACTGATCGAAGGTGCGGCAGAAGGTGCCGGGCTGGGTCACCAGTTCCTGCGCCACCTTGCGCGCACCCGCGTATTGCTGCATCTGGTGGACATCGCGCCGCTGTATGAGGGCATCGATCCGGTACACGAGGCGCGCGCAATACTCAACGAACTGAAAAAATACGACCCGGCCCTGTATCAAAAACCGCGCTGGTTGTTATTGAACAAAGTTGACCTGCTGGAAAACCGTGAAGAAAAAGTCGCCGCCTTCCTCAAGGAGTTCACCGATTTTGACCGCTACTTCGTCATCTCGGCGATCAACGGCGAGGGCTGCAAGGAATTGACCTATGCCATCATGGAACACCTGCTAGCGATGAACGAGCTGGAACAACAGGCTGTAGCGGAAAGCGCACAGGAAACCGACGCGGATATGATTTAATTAGAGCCATGAAGTCCATACTGACAACAAGCAAACGTATCGTCGTCAAAGTAGGCAGCAGCCTGGTGACGAATCAAGGCGCTGGGCTCGACCTCAAAGCGCTCGGTAACTGGGCGCAGCAGATTGCTGCGCTCAACGCCAGCGGACATCAAGTCGTGCTGGTGTCATCCGGTGCGATCGCCGAAGGTATGCAGCGCCTCGGCTGGAAAAAACGCCCAGCTTCGATACATGATCTGCAAGCCGCTGCTGCCGTAGGCCAGATGGGGCTGGTGCAAGCCTATGAGACCTGTTTCCGCAAGCATGATCTGCATGCCGCACAAGTGTTGCTGACGCACGCCGACCTAGCCGATCGCGAGCGTTATCTGAACGCACGCACCACGCTGACCACGCTGCTCTCCCTGCGCGTCATCCCGATCATCAACGAGAACGACACTGTGGTCACCGACGAGATCAAATTCGGCGACAACGACACCTTGGGCGCGCTGGTTGCCAACCTCATTGAGGCTGACGCGCTCATCATCCTCACCGACCAGAGCGGCCTGTATACCGCCGATCCACGCAAGGATGCCAAGGCCACGCTGGTCAGTGCAGCGCTGGCCGGTGATGCACAACTGGAAAGCATGGCGGGCGGCAAGGGCAGCCACATCGGGCGCGGCGGCATGATCACCAAGATACTCGCGGCGAAACGTGCCGCGCGCAGTGGTGCGCACACTGTCATCGCCTCCGGGCACGAACCCGA
The DNA here is from genome assembly GCA_049298895.1 of Gallionella sp. Taxonomy (GTDB): domain Bacteria; phylum Pseudomonadota; class Gammaproteobacteria; order Burkholderiales; family Gallionellaceae; genus Gallionella. The sequence continues at coordinate 8,635 of JBAQWL010000283.1, read as the reverse complement.
TGTGCTGCTGCGCCTACTGCAAGGAGAATCTATCGGCACCCTGCTCACCGCCCCCACCCTCACCCTTGCAGCACGCAAACAGTGGCTGGCCGATCACCTGCAAGTTGCCGGTAAACTGGTGCTGGACGCAGGCGCGGTAAAAGCATTGCGTTCGAATGGCAAGAGCTTGCTGCCGATAGGCGTCAAGAAAGTCGTCGGGGAATTTGAACGCGGCGAGCTAGTCGCCTGCGTTGGTGAAGATGGCAGCGAGATCGCGCGCGGCCTGACCAACTACAACGCCGAAGAAGCACGGCTCATCGCGCAACACGCCAGCAAGGAGATTGAAGCTTTGCTCGGGTATGGCGGCGATGCAGAAATCATTCACCGGGACAATCTTGTGTTGCTGTAGTACAGCAACACAAGATTGCGGCGTAGGCTAACTTGCGCAGCAAGTTAAACCGCAAAGCGGTGGCCGTAGCCACAATTTAGATTTGTTGTAAAACAAAAGAACTAAGTTGCGGAGGCTGTTTGAAATAAAAAGCGAAGCTGAGCTAACCCGTCTTTTCCGGACGATTCAACTTAGTACCTCACAACTGGCCTCTTCAAACGCAACCGGGCTGACAAATCCCAACGTTTGATGGATCCGCTGGCGATTATAGAACAATTCGATATAACTACGCTCAGATTGCTGCATGACGTCGTCATGGTACCGCTTGAAGAATGAGCACTAGAACCGCGCTAATCCACAACGGAGTTGCCGAGCGCAAGAATTGCCTAATCGCCCTGCCCACATTCCAAATAGGCAACCGTATTTCGCCCTTGTTCCTTGGCTAGGTATAGCGCGTTATCAGCAGACTTGACCAATTTGTCGGCGGACATATCGTCGCTCGGCAGCACGGTGGAAATACCGCAACTCACCGTGGCGTAGTGGTGTGGTGATTCTTCATTCACCACCTTTAGTCTGACTACCTGTTGGCGGATACGGTTAGCCACCCAGCGTGCACCCTCCTCGTCTGTCTCGCCAAGTATCAGTACGAATTCCTCTCCGCCATAACGTGCTGCTAAATCACTGGCACGTGGAACTGCGTTCGCGATCACTTTGGCAGCAGCCTTGAGACATTCATCACCAGCCGGATGACCGTATCTGTCATTATATTTTTTGAAGTAATCCATATCCAGCATTACGATGGAAAGCGGCTTCTGAATCCGTGCGCAGCGACGCCATTCACGTTTCAGATATTCATCGAACAAGCGGCGATTGGAAATTCCTGTCAGGCCATCAGTTACCGAGACCTGTTGCAACTCCTGATTGGACAGATATAGCTGTTCGTTAGTCTGATTCAACTGTTCAGTCATCGTTGCCAGTGCCCGCTGCATCTGCACCAAACGGTACATGGCAGCCACCTTAGCCTGCAGTACCACCCGCCCGACTGGCTTGATCAAGTAATCATCGCCTCCCGCTTCGATGCCACGCGCCAAGTCGTCGTCCTTGGACATTACGCTTAGAAAAATAATTGCGGTCCAATCATCTTTACGCTGTATCTTGCGCACCTGCTTGGCCACTTCATAGCCATTGATATCCGGCAAGATGATGTCGAGCAAAATGATGTCAGGGCGCTCGCTACGGTACAACTCAATTGCGGCAGCACCGGTTTCAGCTGTTAAAAGTTGTACACCGAGTTCATTGAGAAATTCGGTGATGATTTTAATGGAGACTTTGCTGTCTTCCACCATGAGCACTTTTAGCTTGCTGAATTTTTTTATCATGACATTTCTTCCGATCTCCAAGTCACCCCCAGTATTCGGCATAATGTTCGGCAGACAGGACAGTCAGCCTCTTTCAGTTCATTCACGGCTATCATTAGTTGCTGAGCAGCCATAACATCTGCGGTAGGAGGCAGCCAGCAAATAATAATCTCCGTCCTGTGCTGTCACGCTGCGATTTGCACTTCAAAATACTGTCTCTATAGATTTCTTTGAGGTGCATGAGGTTTGACAAATTGCCCAGCTATCTTCTCGATGAAGGTAACCATCACCCTCAACAGGAATAACTCAAGCATGCCTAGGCCTTTAAATAGTGCCTATGTCAAATTAAGGCTATAAGAATAATAGGTAATTGGGGGCTAACGCCTTCTTGCCTCCCATCGCGCTAGCCGCGCCGCGTGCGTCGCCCATTCACAACGACACCACTCTCCATCCATTTTTTGATGCGGTTAGCATCGCCGGTGCGAGTGTATTTTCCCCAAGAATTGAGCAGCACGATGATTACCGAATGCTGATCGATCTTTGCCTCCATTACCAGGCACAGTCCCGCTTCATGGATGTAGCCGGTTTTGCTCAAGCCGATATCCCACGAGACGCTCCTGATTAGCGGGTTGGTATTAGTGAAACGCAACTCGCGCCCGCCCGCCCCATCCACCGAGTGTGATGCAGCTGTGGTATAGCGGTGAATCAAGTCATATTTGCGCGCGGCAGAAACCATTTTGACCAAATCCTGTGCGGTGGAAACATTGCCTTGGCTTAATCCGGTTGGACCAATGAATTGCGTGTCCCGCATGCCGAGTACACTTGCCTTGGCATTCATAGCCGCCACCAGCGCCTGCTTGCCACCTGGGTAGGTGCGCGCCAAGGCCGATGCAGCGCGATTCTCTGAAGCCATTAGTGCCAATTTAAGCAACTCGTTGCGGGTGAATGTCATACCCACTTGAAGTCGCGAACGGGTTCCCCTCAGCCGATCCAGATCAGCAGTTTCGATCCTCACCTCCTCGTCCAATGGCAGCATCGCATCTAGCAACACCATCGCAGTCATCAGCTTGGTAATTGATGCGATAGGGACAACTAAACCAGAGTTTTTGTCGAAGACCGGGCGCTGCGTATCTTCATCGAAAATAAGCGCGATATGGGAGCGCAATTTTGGCAATGGAACATGACTAGACACCGAAGTTCTGATCATTTTTCCCGACTTGGGATGAGGACGAACGGTCTCAGCGTTGACAACATGGGCTGCCAACGCATAGCCTAGCAAAATGTACACCCAGAATCGTTTTTTCATCCGCAGACCTTTTCCGTAATGACTTTAGGGTAAGAAGCATACCCCAAAACCAATATAAATCAATCCACAGGGTGAACTTGCTCTTCTTGCTTCTGAAGATTCCACATTTGCGAATACAGGGTCTTTTGGCTAAGTAACTCACGGTGCGAACCCCGTTCGACGATACGCCCCTTGTCCATGACCAGTATCTGGTCAGCTTCCACTACTGTGGACAAGCGATGCGCGATGATCAGCGTGGTGCGATTGTGCGAAATTGCTCGCAACTCGGCCTGTATCGCCTTTTCAGATTTTGAATCGAGCGCGGACGTCGCCTCATCGAATATCAGTATCGCTGGATTCTTCAAAATCGCGCGCGCAATCGCCACACGCTGCTTCTCGCCGCCGGACAACTTCAAACCGCGCTCACCTACCGCACTGTCATATCCTTGCGGCAACGATTCGATGAAGGTATGGATATGTGCCGATTGCGCCGCGGCAACCACTTCTTCGCGTGTCGCATCGGGACGGCCATAGGCAATATTGTAGAAAATCGTATCGTTGAACAGTACGGTGTCTTGCGGCACGATCCCGATAGCGGCTCTAAGGCTGCTTTGTGTCACCTCGCGGATATCCTGTCCATTGATGAGGATGCGGCCCTGCTGCACATCATAGAAGCGGAACAACAAACGCGAAAGCGTGGACTTACCCGCTCCACTAGACCCGACCACCGCCACTGTGTGCCCAGCCTGGATATCAAAACTCATATCGAACAGAATTTGCCGATCTGGCGCATAAGAGAAACTGACACGATCGAATCGCACTGTCGCACTGCCCGATTGCAATGTGGTCGCGTCCGGCGCATCTGCGATTTCGCGATGCTCGTGCAGCAAGCTGAACATCTTTTCCATGTCAGCTAGTGAGTGACGAATTTCACGATACACAAATCCGAGAAAATGTAGCGGCATATAGAGCTGAATCATGAACACATTAACCAGCACCAAATCGCCCAGTGTCATCTTGCCCTGCACTACTTCATCTGCGGCCAACAACATCAGCCCGGTAATACCGATTGCGACGATGACGCTCTGCACTGAATTCAGCAGCGCCAGCGAAGTTTGATTGCGCACGGCAGCAGATTCCCAGTGCTCCATATTGTGATCGTAGCGTTTCGCCTCGTATTGTTCGTTGCCGAAGTACTTCACCGTTTCATAATTCAGCAGGCTATCGATGGCTCGGGTATTAGCCTTGGAGTCGAGATCGTTCATGGTGCGCCGCACCACCATGCGCCACTCGGTAATGAACAACGTAAAGACGATATAAACCGCCAGGGTGACAAAGGTGATCACGGCAAACCAGACGTTATATTTGCTGAACAATATTGTCGCGACTAGGGCTATTTCCAGCAGCGTGGGCAAAATGTTAAACAACGTAAAGTTGAGCAGAAATCCAATCCCGCGCGTACCGCGCTCGATGTCCCGCGACACACCACCGGTTTGCCTGTCCAAGTGAAAGCGCAGGCTCAGACTGTGCAGATGCTCGAACACCTTTAATGCCACACGCCGGATGGCGCGCTGAGTCACCTTGGCAAACACCGCATCGCGTAATTCGCCGAACAAAGTGCTAAACAAACGGAGCAGACCGTAACCTACAATTAAAAAAACCGGCACCACCAGCACCGCAATCGCATTATCGAGTATGTCAATGATCTGCTTCAATGCCAGAGGGACCGCAACGTTGGCGAGTTTTGACAGCACCAGCAAACCCATCGCCAACATCACGCGTCCCTTGAATTCCAACAGGTAAGGAATCAATGATTGAATGGTTTTCCAATCGCCACGCGATGTTTTATTGGGCAATCGCGATGTCATATCTGGCAATGGAGTTGAAGAAGGTCGCATATTTTGCAGGGGGAAATATCAATTTGCGATTATAGCCGCGATGACGGCCGGCTGAGCGGAGGTTTTCTGTTTCACCAACAGCGTAGCGGTTTGAAGCGAAGTCGGCCCATGGCTAAACTTCCCCAGAATCGCAGCTAGTTATATCGGTTAATTTAACATCGGCAAGGTCACTCTCAAAGCATAAGCTTGGAACAAGGCCGCCGCATAAGTCTAGCCTTTGTGAGCCCCCCGGCAGAGCCGGGGTTTTACCTCAGTGAATTATTAAGGCGCTGCGCAAGCTAATCAGATAGATCTGCCATAGCCCAGCAATCCGATCAACAAGCGAACCATTCCATAACTGACTCGCGCGGCCAGCCTATCCATCCAGCTATGCGTGACGTCATATCCTTCCCCGACTCGCACCGCATCCTGGGCAATTCCCGCAAGCAAACTCGCGCGCAGTTCCCCCGCAAAACCATGATGCTGGATCGCAAGATTGGCTTCGCGCGCCAACAACAAACTAAATGGATCAATATTGGAGGAGCCAACGGTCGCCCATAACCTGTCCACCACTGCAACCTTGGCATGCAGATAGCTTGCCTGATACTCGTGAATCTCGACGCCAGCACTCAGTAACTCATCATAAAGCGCGTGCGTTGCGTAATGTTGAATCCAGTATTCCACCCTGCCTTGCAACAGCAGTACCACCCGCACCCCACGCCGTGCAGCCTGAATTAAAGTCTTGCGAAAAGTGCGTCCGGGCAGGAAGTAAGCACTGGCGATAATGATCTCGCTCCGCGCACCATCAATGGCGTTAAGGTATGCCCGTTCGATATCACGACGATGACGCACGTTGTCGCGCAAGATCAAAGTGATGCCGGGTGAAGTCGATAGTATTTGGCCACCTGCGATCATCCACTTTATTTCTTTTCCGCGTCGGCGCAAGTCGGCCCACGACACGACACTCCATAAATGGCGCATAACCGCGTGAATTTCACCAGCTACCAAGCCTTTTACACGCACCGCATAATCCAATTGCGGTGCGAACAGTTCGGCATGCACTGGAATATCGTTAATGATGTTGATGCCCCCGACGAAAGCCACCTCGCCATCCATCACCGCCATCTTACGATGCATGCGACGCAACCTGCGGTGTCGACTCCGACGCAAGGTGAACGGGGAAATGTCACGCCGGAACCATCGCACCTCGACTCCCGCTATGCGAAACTCATCCAGCCATTGCTGCGGCAAAGCTGATGAACCGTAACCATCCAGCAACACACGCACCGTCACCCCTCGCGCGACGGCACGCTGCAATGCATCAGCCACCTTGCGCCCTGTATCGTCCGCCGCAAAAATATAGGTTTCCAGATAGATCGAACGCCGCGCCGCATCGATATCTGCACACAGCTGAGGAAAATACTCCGTTCCACTTTGCAACAAAGTGATCTGATTCCTGGAGATTTGATGGGCGCTATTCATAATGACTCAACCTGGTTATTTTGCTTCAACAATTCCTGCCACCTCAACCTGGTCGACAGGGCGGCATGATCGGACAAACGTTGCCATGCTCCACCAACATGCACATCGCTATGAAGAACGCTGAAGCCGCGCACGTAAATTCGATCCAGACGAAACATCGGTAAACCAGCAGGAAAACTGCGTGCAGGCCGCCCGCTATGCAGGTGAAACACATCATGCACATTCAGTTCACTGGCCAGAGTGCGGCTCATCTGATTGCGCCAATCGTTGAAATCCCCAGCAATGATGAGCGGTGCATCCGGCGAAATTTCTTTACATACATACTCGATCAGCGCTTTTGTTTGCGCACGGCGTCCATTGGCAAACAAGCCAAAATGCACGCACAAACAGTGCACACGCCGCTGATCGGCCATATCGATTTCACAATGCAACAATCCGCGACTTTCAAAACGATGTGCTGAAACATCCATGTTCAAAGATTGCAAAATCGGGAAGCGGCTCAGTATCGCATTACCATGATGTCCAGCCTCATACACTGAGTTTTTGCCATAGACGCAATGCGGCCAGACCTCATGTGCGATAAATTCGTGCTGCGCACCATTCGGATAATTGTGATAACGATCCGCATGACGCGTGTGTTCGCCCTGTGCTTCCTGCAGGAAAACGATGTCGGCATCCAGTTCGCGCAAACGGTCGCGTAGCTCGTGCAGCACAACACGTCGGTTGAAATGTGAAAGGCCTTTGTGGATGTTATAGGTGGCGATTTTCAGGGTTTGCATGGTGGGGGTATTCTACCCAATGGCGGAGGTAGCATGTAGGTTGGGTTAGCGGCTTTTCGCGTAACCCAACATCAAAACAAAAATCAAAACCGTCGGGGGTAGCCCGGCAGCTATAACCAATGACTTACCCAGCGTCGTTTGCTGGGTTAGTCAGATGGCTAGTAGTTTCATCAGTCACTTTTTCTTGCTTCGCCAAAGAAAAAGTAACCAAAAAGAAGACCCCGGTTTGCCGCCCCTGCGGGGTTCCCTGCGCTACTCGGTGGCGGATGAAGGGAATGAAAAGCAGAAACCCAAAATCGTTAATTCATTAGGGTGGGCATGTCGCGTTCATCCTAAATTACTCGCTTGTTGTTACGTCTTTTGCGTCTTTTGGATCATCGCGCTGAGTTGCTGCGCGGAGAGATTTTGATGCTGCGCGTGCGATTTTCTTGCGAGCCTCATCCGCCTTTTCTCCTTCCAATACATCACGCTTGATCACTTCTTCTGCAAGCACTCCCTTGATTTGCTCGGTGTCAATTCGCACATCGGGGGACATACGTCTCAACTCTCGCCGTATAACCTCAAGCACTGGATCGGATTGAAGCATAGCCCCAACGGAGAATTTGGAGAGTGCTTGCTTTTGAGTATTGTATTCATCGAGAACAGAGCGCTGCCAACCTTCTTTGCACCAAAGATAAAGCAACTCGATATCACTTTCAGAGCGCGAACTCAAAGTGGAGAAATCGATACTAACAACAAGCTCTTGCTCAATGGGTTTTGAGAAGGTTAAGTGATAGACACGCCAACACATGCCGTTTGAAAGTAAGACCCAATCAACCCCCTGGTTTGCTGCATAGTCAATTGCTTGCTTTACGTGAGGATCTTTTAGTTCGAGTCCAATGGCTTTAACTTCAATCAGGGTTTGCAGTGCACCGTCAGTCTTTATGGCCAAATCGCAGTATGTTCCCCGAATCGAAAACTCGGAAGTGACTTCTGAGTATTTGTCATAACCGAATACGTCGGCGAGCATGTCCTTTATGATTGTTACCGTATCAGCCTCACCAACATCTCGTGCCTTGGCGGATGCGAGAATTGGTTGATACTTTTTAATCCCTGCAACCAATCGCTCTGCTACTCTTTTTGGTATCAATGCCATGTTCGCTCCCTAGTTTTGAATTGTTGGTTTCGAAAGACCCTTCAATAGCTCGGTGCATTTTACACTGCCATAAGCCTTGTAGGGTGGGCACCCTGTGCCCACCCTACGAATTTTGGGTTTTGGGTTTTGGGTTTTGAATTTTGGCTTTTTGTTTTTCATCCCCTGTGCGCCGCCGAGTAGCGCAGGCTGGTCAGGGGATGTCGGCGAGGACTGTTTGAGCACGGAGTGCGAGTTCCGCAGCCGCCTGACCAGTCGAGCAACGCAGGGTACCCCGCAGGGGCGGGAAACCGGGGTCGCCTTTTCTTTGGCTACTTTCATTTTGGCGAAGCAAAAGAAAGTAGCTTGCTGCCGG
>JBAQWL010000282.1:0-7658 GCA_049298895.1 Gallionella sp. | reverse complement strand
GCCCACGACGGCGCGTAAGCAGGGGCACTGCGTGCCGTGCCCTTACTCTTCCACCAGCAAACCCAGCTTTTTCGCCAGCCACTTGGTGGTGGTGGCCTGGATCAGGATAGTCATCAGGATGGCGATGAAGGTAACGGAAGCGATGATCTGCGCGCCCGGCGCTTTCATACCGACCAGCATACCCGCCAGTGCGCCGGGGATCACGCCGGTCTCGCGCGTCCAGCACATGAACAACAGCTCCTTGAAGCTCCATTTGGCGCGGCGGTCGGGCAGGGCGCACAGGAAAACCGTGACCGGGCGGGCCACCAGCATGAACACCACCACCACCGCGACGCCGCCGAGCAGGTACTGGTTCATCAGGCCGAAGTCCACTTGGGTGCCGAGCAGGATGAAGATGAACATGCGCATGATCAGCGAGGTGGTCATCACGAAGTCTTCGAGTTCGTCGCCCTCCTGCTTGGTCAGCCTGAAGCCCAGCGATTCCTGGTTGCCTATCATGATACCGAACACGAATACCGCCATGAAGCCGCTGGCATGCATGCCGTCCGCACTCATGTAAGCGGCGATCACTGCCATCAGCGAGACCACCGGGGCGAATTCGGCGAGAAAGCCGAATTTTTCATGCACGATCAGAAATGCGGCCAGATAACCCAATACCCCGCCGATGACGATACCGAGCAGCGATTGTTTGAGCAGGTCGATGATGGCATCGCCCGCCGAGAATTCGCCCGCGCCCAACGCCACGCCCAGCACGGTAAAGGTGAGAATGGCACCCATCGCATCGTTGAACGCGGATTCGCTCATCACGGTCTGCGCCACGCGATCCTTGATGCGCACCTGTTTGAACACGGGAACCAGCGTGGCCGGATCGGTAGAGGCGATCACAGTCCCGAGCAACAGCGCGACGATAGGCGCAAGCCCGAGAAAGTACCAGGCAGCCACGCCGGTGATGGCGGCGGTGATCAGCACCCCGATGGTGGATATCACCACGATGGTGATCCATACTTCTTTCATTACCTTGAGTCGGACTGAAGCTCCGCCGTCGAACAGAATGTAGCTGGAGCCGAAGATCATGATCAACTGGTTGATGGTGGAATCGGCCTTGATGTCCACCAGGCCCAACACGCCGGGGCCGATCAGCATGCCGGTCAACAGAAACACCACTACATCTGGAATCCGCGCCAGTCTGGCGATCAGGCCGGAGAAGGTGCCCACGGCGAGGATGGTGCCGAACATCAACAATGCGTGCTTGGCTAATTCCAGTGAGGCTGAGGATTCCATTGCGGTCCTTTAATTATTTTTATCGTTCGATATGCGTAGTCGCGTCCAGTTGATAACTCTACCAAAAATACCAATCTGTTGGGTTGCCAAAAAACTCGCGCGGAATTTGAACAAACCACGCCAACGCGCTTGACGTTGCCGCCGCTGCGCCACTAGAATACCCGACCGTAAAATTCATGTAATATCCATGAGCGCAGACATCCAGAAACGTATCCACGAGCAAGTCACCACGCACCCCGTGGTACTGTATATGAAAGGCAATCCGCAGTTTCCGCAGTGCGGTTTTTCGGCCAACGCGTTAGGTATACTCGGTGCGCTGGGCGTGAAGGATGTATTCACTGTGGATGTGCTGCAAGATGCCGACATCCGTCAAGGTATCAAGGACTACGCGAATTGGCCGACCGTTCCGCAGCTTTACATCAAGGGAGAATTCATCGGCGGGTCGGACATCATGACTGAAATGTATCAAAGCGGGGAACTGAAACAACTATTGGATGACTGTGCCAAACACAGAGAATACTAACATTCCAATCTGTCGGTCAGCGAACCGCGGAGTCCCTTGTTCTATTACGAACACCATAATTTTCCACTGCAACGCGGAGGCGGCGATATGTTTAAAAATCGGGGGAAAAAGATAATCATGGATATGCAAGCTCAATATCTTGAAGTGGAATCAGTTCACCTTGCAGCAGAATCTCTCAAAACAAAATCACAATCCATCGAAGCAGCCGACCTGGTGGTTGCCTATCTGCAACAAATCGGTGTCGAATACGTATTCGGTGTGCCCGGCGGCGCTATCGAGCCGATGTACAACGCGCTGGCGCGCAGTGAACGGCGTGGCGGGTTGCGTTCGGTGGTGGCGCGCCACGAAACAGGGGCCGCATTCATGGCTGATGGCTACGCTCGCGAGACGGGCAGGTTGGGCGTGTGTTGCGTCACTTCCGGTCCCGGTGCCACCAATCTCATCACTGGCGTGGCCTGTGCTTATGAAAACGAAATCCCGATGCTGGTCATCACTGGTCAGCCTTCATTGCATTTGCTGGGCAAGGGAGCGTTTCAGGAGTCATCCGGTGCGGGTATCGACACGGTCGCCATGTTCCGCAGTTGCACACGTTATAGCGCACTGATTTCCCACCCCGACCAGCTTGAAAGACAACTGACTACTGCACTGCTGGGCGCGCACCAACCGACCCCAGGGCCGGTTCACCTCAGCATTCCGGTGGACGTGCAATGTTCACGGATGAAGCACGGGCCCTCCTACAATATGGCGCATCTGCTACAGCCGCAGTCTGCCGTTGATGATGCGGCGGTGCGGGAGTTACAGTCGCAGCTGGCACAGGCGCAACGGATGGTGGTGTTGATCGGCAGCGGCTGCGGGGAAGCGATTGACCTCATCATTGAATTGGTGGAAAGGATGGGCGCGTCTTTTGTTGTCACGCCCGATGCCAAGGGATTCATCAGCCCGCGCCATCCTTCGTATCTAGGAGTATTCGGGTTTGCCGGTCATTCGTCTGCTGTTGAGGCGATGAACGATAAGGATGTTGATCTGATTCTGGTAGTGGGCTCAAATTTAAGTGAATGGACCAGCAACGGCTGGAGCGAATCATTATTGAACAACCGGCTGGTACATATTGATTCTTGCGAGGCACACCTGACACGCTCACCGATGGCACGCTTGCATGTACGCGGACGTATCCGCCCGGTGTTCGAGCGGTTGTTGCGAACGCTGCGCAGGGATAGTACGCAAGAGATTTCCATTGGCGAGATGCGAAGATTCAAGAAAATTTCAGAAGACGATCCGTATAAATCTGCGTCCGTCGGCGCGCCCATCAAACCGCAATATTTGATGCGTGAACTCGGCTGGCGCTCTCCGCCCGATACACGTTTCCTGACCGACACCGGTAACAGCACGGCGTGGGCGATACACCATCTGGGCATGCACGACCACCAAGCCAGCTCAGGCGGCTGGATGCGCGTCACGATGAATTTTGCGCCTATGGGCTGGGCCATTGGCGGCGCGGTCGGCACCGCGCTGGCTAACCGCGCTGCTCCGGTGGTGTGCATTACCGGCGATGGCAGTGTGCTGATGAATGGTCAGGAAATGACGGTGGCCCTGACTGAAAAGCTTACCGTGGTATTCGTGATCCTCAACGACGCGGCACTGGGCATGGTGAAGCACGGACAGCGTCTGGCCGGTGCTGAGCAGATCGGGGTCGAATTACCGGAAGTAGATTTTCAGATGATGGCTGCATCCATGGGTATCCCGGGTCACGTGATTCGCACTGCCGAGGACTTCGAAAATCTCGATCTGGAAGCGATCATGAGCAATTTGGGTCCAACCGTGCTGGATGTGCGTGTCGATAAGGAAGAAGTCCCCCCGATGGGACTTAGGCTGAGGGTCCTGGCATTAATGAAATGAGCGAGGAATTCATCCATACCCGCATCTGGCAGGAAGAGCCAGAGCCCGACAACGCATTTGCAGCAGCATCCGCACATTGCCACGGCTACGACGTGTATGGCGAGCTGCTGCGCCAGGCCAGCTGGATCGAATATTTGTTTTTACTATTTCGCGGCGAGGCACCGGCACCGCAGCAAGCCAGCCTGCTGGAAGGCCTGGCGATCGCATTGGCGAATCCGGGGCCGCGTGATGCGGCAGTGCACGCGGCGATGTGCGGCGGAGTGGGCGGTTCTACCTCGGCATCCTGTTTGATGGCGGCGCTGGCGGTGGGGGCGGGTACCTCCGGCGGCGCACGCGAAGTGCGCCTTGTGATGGAAGATTGGCAAGCCTGTGGTAACGATCTGGCATCGTGGCAAAAATGTCTGGCGGAAAGTCCGGCGGACAATCCGGCGGATGTCTGGCCGGCACCCGGCCACCCACCCGGTTTCGACCCGCATGGCGTGCGCTGCGCAACGCCTGTGGTGCAAACCCTGGGCTATCTTGCCGGATTGAATGGCGCGGTCGAGTTGAACGGTGGATCGGCGCTGGTTTGGCTGAACGAACATCGAACCGCGCTGGAAACAGCCGCCAGATTGCCACTGGCGATGACAGGCGTGGCGGCTGCGGCATTGCGTGACTTGGGCTTTAACCCGGCGCAGGGCGAAATGCTGCATCTGCTGCTGCGCTTGCCGGGCGCGGCGGTGCACGCGCTGGAACAGAAAGATTACGGCCACAAGAATTTTCCGTTTTTCCACATCGATCTGGTAAACGACCCCGGCCCGGCGCAAGGCATGGCAAATCGTGCGCGTGCAGAGGTGAAAATATGAACCGGCCGCAACAGTTGGAACAGCATGTCGGGCGGCTGGCCAGCCGTGCGGGCGCATTTTTTCCGGGCGAGCGCGCGGTGTTCCGCGGCCATGACCTGCATTCATCACTCAAGGATCTGGATTGGCTCGAGCTCTACCTTTTCGGCATTGCCGGCCGACGTTACACGCCGCAGCAGATGAAAGTGCTGCATGCCATGTGTACTTACACCAGCTATCCCGATGCGCGCTTATGGAACAACCGCGTGGCGGCGCTGGCGGGCACGGCGCGCAGCACCGGCACGCTCGGCATTGCCGCCGCGTTGGCTGTTTCCGAGGCGCAAATCTACGGTCGTGGTGTTGACTTACGTGCCAGTGAGTTTCTGACCCGCGCCAAAAAAATGGTAGATCAAGGGGCGGATTTGGAAGTATTGGTACGTGCAGAAATTAAAGAAAAACGAGGCATTGCTGGTTACGGACGACCTATAACCTCTGGGGACGAGCGCGTCGCACCTATGCTGTCATTGGTGCGCACACAGGGGCTGGATGGTGGACCGCATCTTGCGCTGGTATTCGCGGTGGAAAAGATACTGCTGACTGGGCGCTGGCGTTTACATATGAACTATGCTGCGCTGGCGGCTGCTTTGTGTGCCGATATGGGTATGTCGCCGCGCGAATATTTTTTTTCCAGCATGCCGGCCTTTCTCGCCGGTATGCCGCCCTGTTATCTGGAGGCGGCGGAAAAACCGGCGGGGCAGGTGTTCCCATTGCCGTGTCGCATGCTGTCTTACGAGGGGGTGGCGCACCGCCGCTGGCCTGCGGCAAGATCGGCGGTGCCTATCGAGAAATAAGTTGGGCCGGAAAATAATTTCAAACTTGCACTCAAAATAATTGTTATGCTGCCGATAGCTTAGGTGGACATTTTGGCAAGCGGGGGCAATTTATTGCGCTTGCCAAAAAACAGGATAGGCATCCCGCATTCTGTCATGACCCTTACCAGTCTCACCGAGGGGGCTGCTGGTATTCGACTAAACGACAAAGCCGCTAGGTCGCTGTTTATCCCAGAGGGAGAGGGATGCAAAGACCTTCTCCCTTCGGGAGTAGGATGGGGATGAGGGAAAGTAACTGTCATAATGCAGGAAACATCATAAGACACCGTTTCTGTGTAATAAAGAAGACATAAACAAAAGGAGTCGCCATGAAAAAATACCGCACCTCCGCCATCTTGCTGCTGGCCGTGGCAGGGGCTGTTCAGGCTGCGCCGTCATCATCTGATGAAGAGGACATGGCGCTGGCCTACGGTGATAGATCCTTTATCAGCATCGCCTCCGGCACGATACAGCCGGTCACGAGGGCACCGTCGGTGGCCACCGTGATCACCGCAGAAGACATCACCGCCATCGGTGCGGCAGATCTGGACGAAGTGCTGGAAACGGTGCCCGGCCTGCATGTGTCGCGTTCCTCCATCGGTCACAACCCGATCTATACCATACGCGGCATCCATAGCCAGTACAATCCCCAGGTGCTGATGCTGGTGAACGGCATCCCTATCACTGGGGTAATTTTCGGCGATCGCTCCAACGTCTGGGGTGGCATGCCGCTGGAAAACATTGCGCGCATCGAGGTGATACGCGGCCCCGGTTCTGCGTTGTATGGCGCGGACGCGTTTTCTGGCGTGATTAACATTATCACCAAGGCAGCCGACAAACTCGGCGGCACTCAACTTGGTGCGCGTGCCGGCTCGTTCAACAGCCGCGATGCCTGGTTGCAGCATGGTGGTACATGGGGTGGCTTCGAGGTTGCCACCTATGTGCGGGCGGGGTCTACTGACGGCCAGCGGCGTATTATCCAGTCGGACGCACAGTCCGGCTTGGATACGCTGATGTCCACCAGCGCCAGCCTCGCACCGGGGCCGCTTAATCTTGGCCGCGACGCCATCGATGGCCGTTTTGATCTGTCGCGTGACAAATGGCGCTTGCGTGCCGGTTATCAGCGGCGTAGCGGAGGCACTGGTGCCGGGGTAGCGTCGGCGCTGGATTCCGTCGGCAATAACTACGGCGAGCGCATTTCTACCGACCTGACCTGGCAGGACACTAACTTTGCCCCCGACCTGGACGTAACAGCTCAGGCCAGCTATTTGCACATTATCGAACAATCCGATTTGACGCTATACCCGCCGGGCTCTAATCCATTTGGTACCGGCCCGTTCCCCAACGGTGTAATCGGCAATCCCTATAAGTGGGAGCGCCATTTGCGTTTTAATCTGTCGGCTGCTTATAGTGGCTTGCAGCAGCACAAGCTGCGTTTCGGTGCGGGCACTCAGAATGACAACTTATACCGCACCGAGGAAACCAATAATTTCTCTACCTTTTTTCCTGGACCAGTCATTTCTGTCACGCCTTTTTTACTCCCGCATAGCCGCCGGGTGAGCTATGTTTACGCGCAGGATGAATGGGGTTTTACCCAGGACTGGTATCTGACCGCCGGGGTGCGTCATGATCAGTACTCCGATTTCGGCGGCACCACGAATCCGCGCCTGGCACTGGTCTGGGATACTGCCTATAACATGACCAGTAAGCTGATTTATGGCCGTGCCTTTCGGCCGCCGTCATTTTCTGAACTCTACAACAGCCAGAGTAATCCGGTGCTGAAAGGCAATGCCCAACTCAAGCCGGAAACCAATGAATCGGTAGAGCTGGCCTTTGCCTGGCAGCCTAGCGGCACGGTGCAGACAAACTTCAACCTGTTCCGTTACCAGATGCGGGATATCCTGCGCCCGGATACCAGCGCCATCGTGCAGAATGCCGGGCGGCAGAAAGGCTATGGCTTGGAAGCCGAACTGGTCTGGGACGCGAGCAACAAGCTGCGGCTGTCAGGAAATTACGCGCAGCAACATTCCATCAATGAAGAACTGGGCCAGGATGCAGGCAACGCACCCCGGCAACAGCTTTATGCGCGGGCAGACTGGCGTTTTATATCGCGCTGGACGTTGAATACGCAACTCAACTATGTCGCTGACCGCAGGCGCGAGTTTGGTGATACTCGCCCCGCTGTCGCCGATTATCACACCGTGGATGTCACTCTGCGCAGCAAGCAGCTTCGCGATGGCTGGGAGCTTGCCTTTTCCGCGCGCAATC
>JBAQWL010000281.1:0-3188 GCA_049298895.1 Gallionella sp. | reverse complement strand
GCCTAGGTTCCGGTAGTACCCTGCGGGAGCAAATGATAATCTTTAGCGGAAAAATGTGTAAGTTTTTTCGTTGACTCAGGGTATCCGCCGTAGCCGGAACAACCCGTTGGTATCACTATCGCTGGTGAAATACAACGCGCCGTCCGGCCCGATCGCTACGCCAACAGGCCGTGCCCAACGTTGGCCATCGGGCAGTTGAAAACCAGTGATCAAGTCATCAACGCGTTTCGCCTGCCCATCATGAAAGCGCACCGCCACGATTTTCGGTGGACGACGGCTGGCGGGTTTGCCGATGAAACCACCGCTGGGTTGTGTACCCCATGAACCATGCAGCGCGACGATGGCATCCTGTTCAAACTGCTTGTCCATCGCGCCATCAGGCACAAAAACGACACCCATGGGTGCATTGCGCGCCGGAAAAGTTGCGGCAGGCGCCACCACGGCATTGATACTGCGAGGAGGCGAGCTCGTAATGCAATCGTCGCGCTGTATTTGTTCGCCATCGAACTGAAACCACGGCATGCCATGGAAAGAGTTGGCCGTGAGCGGGCTGAAATACTCCGGCGGCTGATCATAGCCCTGATGATCGGGGCCGTTGTTGCTGGCATAAAGGGTGCCGGTCTGAGGCTGCCAGTCGAAACCAACGGGGTTGCGCAGACCCGAGGCGAAAATTTCCCAGCTTGCATGTCCGTTTTTCTGACCTAATACCAGCACTCCGCCGCGCCGGTTAGCGAATGGGTAGCGCTCGTCCAGATATTGGTCGCTACAGTTACCCTGGATGCCCAAGCTCACATATACCCGCCCATCTGGACCCACGGCCACCGTGCGGCTTGCATGTCCTCCCCCACCGGGGAGGGCGGCGAGCAATGTTACAGAGTCAGCCGGAATCATGGTCTGCCCGGCTCGATACTGAGCCCGGTATAAACCATCGGTTTGCGCAATTAATATTTCATTTTGCCTAAACGCCACACTATGCGGATAACTTTCTAGCTGCACCAACACTTCCGGTTTGGTATAGGGTGGGGATAACCTGTACACCTTGCCGGATTTCGAGCCGACGAACAAATCGCCATTAGCAGCGAAGCTGAGCATGCGCGGGGCTTCCAACAGGCTGAGCAGTTCCAGCTGGTAACCCTTGGGCAAGTGCGCCGTTCTGTGTTCGCCTCCCAGCTTCAGTGTTTGCTCCTTGTAGGCCAGCACTGACACGCTGGCATGCGCTGATGAGAGCATCAAACACAACAGCAAAAGAAAACGGGCATTTCTTGTCATATCGCACCCTTGCGAGGGTTGTACTCGCAGATGCTAACCCGCAGCACTGCTTGGGGCAATGTTAAGGGTGTATGTTGAGCAGTTTTTTCTCATTAGCGAGACAAAGCAGGTGAAGTATTACCAATTGCAACATTTTTAAGCTGCCTGAAGGCCATCCACTGAGCCCACGACAAGCCAATATTGTAGCGGGTTCACGCAACGATTTCACGTCATGGCATGCATTATGCTTCATGGTAAGCAAGCCGCAAATTTTAGATACAACAGCAGAAATTTTTAATGCGGTGTAAATAGAAGGAGGTGTGTCATGGCTACCACAATAAACATGGACGACTTTGGAACTGAGCTGGAATTAATGGAGTTGGAATACGGCGAGGAGATCATGAGCGCCGGTTGGAATCCAACCGTTGACGTGGTTTGCGAGCAACTCATGATGGCTTGGGCCGAAGAAGAGTCCGCTGTAGCTGCGGATATTCTGTCTCTCAACACGACGGATGAGGTTTCGACGGCAGTTTCAGAGTTATTCATGAGAAAGATGTATTCCTACCAGCATTGATTTCGCGGTGGTCTTGATTTCAAGACCACTATGTAGGAAGCAATGCCGGGTGATGAACGGCAATTGAATAGGTGGAGGAATTATGTTTAAACTTTGCGTCTACTATCACGGTATCCTGCGTTATACAGTTGTGGGAGGCTTGGATAAGGCTAAAGAGTTGCGCGACCAGGGTCTTTATGTCGTGGTCAAGACGGTCGCCTGATTCCACATTTGTTTTCATTTGTCCAGAAAACCAGACACCGCCCTTTTACACTGAGAGCTTGAAACCTTCCCAACCCCCTCGCTTGAAACCCTCCCAACCTAAATTTCAGATGTCCCTACGCTAAAATCTGTTTTATGAGAGTGGTACATGAAGTATCATGTCGACAAAAGCAGCCAACGTAAGCGGCTGTGCCAGCAGTCCTTGTGGGCTATTTTTAAGGGCAGACCATGATACAAGAAGACCAACGCAAAGCAGAACGAACTGTATTGCTGGCACAGCCGAAAGGTGAACTTTGCATGTATGTAAAAGGTGAGCGTTGTCTTGTGCATTCTGTACTAACCATCTCGCCACTGGGAATCAGTCTGCGGCTCACCAATTATGTGGATAATGACGTAGACGTCGTAGTTGAATACAAACACGAGGATATCAACTTACGCGTTAACGGTACGGTAGTGTGGAGTCGGTCAGTCGACGCACGTTCGGCAACCCAAATGACCGATCGTTCATGTCATGTCGGTATAAACCTGATGAGCCCACATCTTCTTTTTTCACTTATGCAAACAGCCTGAGCGAAGTTAGCTTTCGTGGGTTGGCAAACTGTCTTTATTATTGGTTAGTTATGCTCATGAATGAAGCGTATCCTGCGCCGTATTTACCGGTAACTATAAACGTGTGCAATTATGTCAGCACGCAAGGCAAGGCAAGGCAAGGCAAGGCTAGACTTTGGTGATGGTCGGTCAAATGCCGGGCGTTGCCAGCTTTATTACGTCCTAGATATGAATGCGTGTTAAGCTTAAACTTAGCTTTATCCTTGGTTCATCTGTGTTATATATTGCTGGTAGGCAACAATTTGTGCCATAACTAAACTCCACCGTATCATATATAGAATGGAACTTATACTCAGTCGTCGTCGAGATTTTTTTGTCCGGCATGAATGCCATCGGTTTCTGTCAATAACGTTATGACAAGCAATTTAATGCTGGCTAGCCCATTCCAAGACAGACTCGTTTTGTGGAGGCGGGGACTCAACGATTTAGCTAATACGGCTATAGTTGAAAGATTAAAGATTGAGAAATTCGAAGCGCTCGCAGATGAAGTTGTGCAAATCAAACCGCAAGGCCTCTTGCTCGATTTCGATTTGTTTGTATTAAATGGCTCGAATGG
>JBAQWL010000280.1:0-8175 GCA_049298895.1 Gallionella sp. | reverse complement strand
GGCAAGCTCACCGGTGGGTGTGTCGAAGATGATCAAGTCGTCTGTCCACGCCATGGTGCCCGCTTTTCCATCAAGACTGGGGAAGCCTTGGCTGGGCCGGCCTACGAGGCTACCGCGATATTCCCGGTCAGGATCGAAAACGGCATGGTACAAGTCAGGGATAATCGCTGGGATTAGTTTTTTTAGCTGACTGCTTTAAAATCACGTTAGGCGGATTTTGTTTTCATGAGGTGTGACATATTTTGAGCATGAACTAAATTATTCTGACTCTGTCCCACTCTTCGTTCTGCACAATTCAAAATCATGGCTGATAAAAAATCCGGTAGTGCAAGGCGTATCACTTATCTCATCGTGCTCGCCATTATGGTGTTGCTACCTATGAGCGTAACCGCTTATAAACTCTACGTTCTAGATTACCCCTTAGCTGGGCTCATTCCAGCTCCCAGTTACAATGTTGAAATTAGTATGCAGGTCGAGGGTCATGGTGATGATATTAATATTCGCACCTATCTTCCCAAGACTGATTCTCGCCAGTCGGTCGATAACGAACGTAACGCTTCAGGCGCTTTTACTACCGAGCTTAAAACGGATTCGCTTAATCGTGAGACCTTTTGGAAAGCTGAGAACGTACGAGGTCAGCAAGGCATACTCTATGCCTATGCGGTACGCGCCCGTCATGTCAGGTTTAACATTCCTGTTGAGTTGACTATACCAGAATCATATCCAGATACTGTAGCGTCGTACCTCGTGGCTGAGCCAGGTATACAAAAGGATGATCCACAGATAGCAGCCGCGTTGCACCGCATCGTACCTATCGAAAAACCGACTATTCTGGAGGCCGTAACCCTTATCCACCGGCACTTGCAGGATAATCTAGCCAACCGAGATTTTTCTGGATATACAGATGCATTGACCGCACTCAAGCTCGGCGAAGCCAGCTGCAACGGCAAGAGCCGCTTGTTCGTCGCGCTGGCGCGCAAGTTGAATATTCCTGCACGCTTGGTAGGCGGTCTGATCATGCAACAGGGCAGTAAGCGCACCACCCACCAGTGGGTCGAAGTTTATATCAATGGTCATTGGGTGCCTTTCGATACCATCAATGATCATTTTGCCGAGATACCAGCGAATTATCTGACGCTCTATTATGGCGATTTGGTGCTGTTCAAGCACACCAGCAATGTTAATTTTCAGTACTTCTTCAATGTCACCAAACAATTGGTGCCTCAGCGTGATGCTGAGGTTGCATTGAGTCAATCGACGCTGAACATAACCAATTTATACGCGTTCTTTGAGCGTGTCGGCATCTCACAGAATTTGCTGAAAATACTGCTCATGCTTCCGCTCGGCGCATTAGTGACCGTAGTGTTCCGCAATGTGATTGGGCTAGAAACATTTGGCACTTTCCTCCCGGCGTTGATTGCCTCGGCGGCGCGAGAAACCGGTTTGTTGTGGGGAATGATCGGTTTTATTGTGATTATTCTGGTGTCGGCAGTGGTGCGCAGGGCGCTCGATTGGCTGCAATTATTGCATTCACCCAAGATGGCGATCATGCTAACCACAGTCGTGATCGTGATGATGATAATGACGGTAGGTGGCGTACAACTCGGCTTGTTCGAGCTAGCACATATGACCCTGTTCCCGATCGCTATTCTCGCTATTACCGCCGAGCGCGTCGCTTTGATGGAGGCCGAGCAGGGCGCACTCAAGGTTGCAAAAATTACATTTATGACCATTATTGTGATCGCGGCCTGTTACGCAGTGATGGATTCATTGTTTATGCAAAGCCTGATACTTGCTTTTCCGGAACTCCTGCTGGTGGTGATTGCACTGAATTTATGGCTGGGTAAATGGATAGGCATTCGGGTGATGGAGTTCGTGCGTTTTCGCCGACTGATACTGAACCCATCTGCATGATCTCAATACGTGCATTCATATCTGGCCTGAACGGTTCGCGTAGTCGTGCCGCAACTGTGCTGTCAATGAACCGGCGTAATCTCCATTACATTTATACGCGCAATGCCCGCAAACATTTCCCGATAGCGGACGATAAGCTGATCGCTAAGGAGGTACTCGGTGCAGCGGGTGTACGTATGCCGCAAACTTACCGTAGCTACAGCTATTTTTATGAGTTGCGTAATTTGGAACGAGAGCTTGGTGATTATCACGATTTCGTCATCAAGCCGGCTCAAGGGAGCGGCGGGAATGGCATCATCGTGATCGTAGGTCGCAGCGACCAGAACTGGTTAGGGATAAGCGGAAAAATTTACACCCTATACGATCTGCAAAAGCATATCTCTGACATTATTTTCGGAGTCTTTTCTTTTGACATGGGTGACAGCGCCATAATTGAAAGCCGTATCACACAACATCCGGAAATGCAGGAATTGAGTCCGCTTGGGCTTGCTGATGTGCGCATCATTATGTGCGATAACGCTCCTGTCATGGCCATGACACGTATCCCGACGCGCCAATCTGATGGCAAGGCCAACCTTCATCAAGGCGCGCTCGGTGTTGCCATTGATATTGCCAGTGGCATCACCACGCACGGCCGTTTTCTCGGCGAACCGATCAGTAAGCATCCTGACAGCGGTATTACCCTACTAGGGCGAACCTTGCCGTATTGGGCGGAAATTATGGAACTGGCACTACGCGCAGCACGGGCAGTGCCACTCAAGTATTTGGGCGTGGATATATCGGTTTCGCCGGATGGCCCACTGTTGCTTGAGATCAACGTACGTCCCGGTTTGGAGATACAGAATGTGAATGAACGCGGTATGTTGTCGATACTTCAGGCTATGACATTAAAAGTAAACAGCGATGAATAATAGCTTCAGCCGCTGGGCGAAGTTATTCCGGGAGAGTTTTGTACCCGTGGTGATCGTCATTCTGAGTATTTTTTTGATCTTGTTGTATGTGGAATTCCGCGCCAAATACGATGCAGACAAGGTAACTGTGATCGATATACAAGCGCTTTCTGCTTCGACTTATGAAAATGAAGGTTACGTAATCCAAAGTGACTCAGAGCCCATTGTTTCCAGCGGGGCTGATGCCGAACAGATGCGCGCTGCCACATTGTTGGCTAAGGGCAGTTGGCCGGAGGCCGAGCGAATTTATTTGGACATTTTGGCAAAACAACCTAGCTCGCGAGCATTCAATGACCTCGGTGTTTTGTACATGAAAAAGGGAGATTTGCCGCGTGCACTGGGCTATTTAAATCAGGCGGTCGAAGTAAAGCCAGTAGATACCAGCGCATTGTTTAACAGGGCGCTGGCATTTTCCCGCAGCGGAAGAAATCGTGAGGCGATTGAAGGGTATCGAGCACTATTAGCCCAGCAGCCTAGCCATTTTGATGGGCAATACAATTTGGCGCTACTACTCATCAAGCAAGGCGATAACGCAGCCGGCGTGAAGGCGCTGGAAGCCGCAGCGGAAATGACAGGCGGAGAGCGCAAGGCGCGAGCACTTTATAGTTTGGGATTGGCGCGTCGTAGCATGAACCAGTTGGTTGAAGCTGCGAGCGCATTTGAAGCTGCAATACGCTTGCGTCCTGCTGATCCAGCTCCACGTGTGGCACTTGCCACCCTGGAGCCAGACACAGAAGAAGGTAGGGCTCTAGCGCTCATACAGTACCGGAAAATATTGGAGCTAAGCCCGAGTTATTCGCCGGCACTGGTCAACATGGCATCGGTGTTAAATGCCCAGCATAAGAAAAGGGATGCCGAGCAGGCGCTGCGTCAAGCGATCCAATTTGAACCTGGCTATGTGCGAGCGCATATCAATCTTGGCCTGTTGTTGTTGTTGGATAAACGCTGGTCGGATGCACGCATTGAATTCGAATGGATATTGCAGCATGAACCTACCCGTGCAGAAGCCAATTTCAATCTGGGTCGTGTAGCCTATGGGGAGAAAGACTACAGCAAGGCGATTACTGAATATCAAACTGCCATTAAGAAGGCTGCTGGCAGCTACCCCGAGGCGCTGCTTAACCTCGGTCTGTCCCATGCTGCGAAAAATGATTTCCCGGCGGCGATTGCCGCATATGAAGCGGCGCTGAAGGCCAGACACCAATACCCAGAGGCTTGGTACAACATAGGCATTACTTATTTGCGCCAAAAAATGAATCAACGCGCCGAAGATGCTTTTAAGGCTGCCGTTCGCTTGCACCCAGACTACGAACAGGCATGGTTCAATTTGGGCATTATTTATGCTGCCACTGACCGCGATAAAGAAGCAATGGATGCCTATCGCAAGGCGTTGAGCATACGGCCTGATTATCATCAGGCTCAGCTCAACCTGGCGGTGCGACATGCCAAACGTAAAGAATACGCTGAAGCAATCCGGCTTTATCGGTCTATCCTGACGCGTGATGAGACTTATTCATTGGCCTGGTTTAATCTTGGCAATGCTTATATCGGAAATAGCCAAGCCAGCGAGGCAGTGAGCGCATTTCGTAAAGCTGTTGATCTGGATCCAACTAACACCAAAACGTTGCGATTTTTAGGCCGAGCGTTATTATTTGACCAGAAAGCTGACCAAGCGGTACAGGTTCTGGAGGACGCAGTTGCCGCCGACCCGGCGGATGCGCGTCTGCGACTGGAGCTAGCACGCGCGCTACGTCAGCAAGGACGAATGAACGATTCCCTTGCCGAATTGACCAAGGCTAGGCAATTGGATTCCAAGCTACGCGGGATCGACGAGGAAATACAGAAATTCGAAGCGCCGTGAACTCACAATACTTTAATATAACCAAGAAAGGTACGTTTAACATGCGCAAAAAAATGCCATTCCATTCGACATTATTTATGGTCGCTATGACCCTGCCTGTCATTGCATCTGCAGCGAGCGAGGCTAACGAAACTCCCGTTGCCGAACAAAGCACCTTTAATTGGACCGCAATGACCGGACTAGGCTATGACAACAATGTCTTTCGCGCTCCACGTGCCGCCTACACTGATTTATCGCTTGGCGTTCCTGCGGTGGTGATACCGCAGCGCAAATCTGGAGTTTTTGTGCCTTACGAAATAAAAGTGGATGCGACAAAAAACCGCGACTACGATTCCCGCCTGATCGGCTCAGCGGCCCTGGATGGGAGTTTTTACCTGGGCAACGGCCTTGCTAGTGCCAATCAATACGGCCTGACAGGCAGCGGTGGTTACGAGTATGTTTTGGCGCGTAATGAAAAATCGGCGGATACGCTCTACATTGGGGCGCTTGTTGGCACACATAAACGTGAATACGTTGATCACGATACCGGGTTGGGAAAAACTGCATTTAATCGGTATAACTTTTTGAGATTTGGTGTCGAGGCGGCATACAAGAGCAGGGCGGGTATCCTGGATTACGGTTTGAGCGGTGAATATTTACTGAACGATTATGAAGCGCCTGTGACTGGATCAGAGTTAGATAACTCTTATCTCAAATTGGGTGCTGAGGTAGATGTTCCTATAAGCCCAATGAGTAAACTGAACGTGGCGTTTAACCATTCAATAAGAGATTATTCCAATCTTCGCTCGCGTGACAATACTGGTCTAAGCAGTGTTGCAAACCCGCTACTTGTGTATACCTATAACGACATCAGTTTCACGCTACACAACCGGATATCGCCTGATTGGTTGTTGTACCTGGACTATGATCACACCAACCGTACAGATGGTACTGTGGGTTATAACGACTACGCAAAAAATAGATACGGTGCGCGCGCTTTGTACGGACAGGGTCGCATCAAGGCGCGGTTGTCGCTGCATCACTGGACGCGCGATTATCCGAGTGCCTTTGCTTTTGATGTAGCAGCAGGCGGGAGAAAAACTTACAGCGGAAATGATCTGAAAATAAAAGCGGAATATGAACAAACAAAAAACTCCGCGCTGTGGACCGAGCTGTTATACAAGTCACAGAATACAACCGACTTGCGTTACGATTATGTTAGCAGCCAGTTCATGGCAGGGATGAGTTGGGCGTACTAATTCAATTGGGTAAACCCCCGGCTATGCCGGGGGCTATATATCGCATTTCATGGTAACAACCGTATTTGTAGCAAGAGGGAGTTATCATTGGCATTCCCTCTGCTATAATTCGCGCCCTCGGGGCGTAGCGCAGCCTGGTAGCGTACGTGCATGGGGTGCACGTGGTCGGAGGTTCGAATCCTCTCGCCCCGACCAGTTAAATCAGATAGTTACTTAATTGAAGCGCCTTTTAGTGGCGTTTTTGTGGCTATGTTGAACATTTCGTCGATTTTTCCGCGCTCGTTGCTTTTGTCTGCACCATCAATCCATTTCGCATAAACCTTGAGCAGCATTTGCATGTTCGCGTGGCCGAGTTGCGTGGCTACCCACATCGGGTTTGCGCCTGCCATCAAATTGAGCGTGGCATAGGTATGGCGTGTCTGATAAAAGTTCCTCTCACGCATTCCTAGTGCCTTGAGTGTCGGGTTCCAGTACGCCCTGCGCAACGGCCTTTCTTCGCTGTACGCCTCACCTGTTACCGGATTCTCAAATACATACCCATCTTTCAAAAAGGTGTGCTGTTTTTGCCTTGCCAGAGCGGACTGCGCACGACTGTTCAATTCAACATCGCGCACCGTGAATGTCTTGGTGGCGTGCTCCATCCCAAACGTCCTGGCTCTCTGCACCCTTGCAAGTCTGCGGGTGTAGTCAATGTCGCCCCAGCGAAGCGCGATAACCTCGCTCGGCCTCATGCCGGTGAAGAATGCAAACTCAATAACGTTGACAATCTGCGGCTCGTATTTCTGCATGTGGTTCAGCACGGCATCGACTTCTTCCGCCGTCAACGGGTCTGGTGGTTCCTTCTGTACCTTCGCATTCTTAATGCGATCCGCTGGGCTGGAATCAATCACGCCGTCGAGGAATGCTGTTTCAAGAACCCCACGCAACGGGATGAGCATATTGTTTCTGTTCTTCGCACCCCAGCCCTGCGAGTTGGCAAGTGCGGCGATGGTGGAATACTGGATATTTTCTATCGGCTCATCACCTATGCGGTTTAGCCAGAAATCGAGAGCCTGCTGATATTTTATTCGCGTACCGTTGGACAGGTGGCTAGATGCCGCCATCCAAAGGGCTGCTATTTGCCTGAAAGTTTGGCGCTGCTGTTTTTCCGGTGCAGCTCTGGCGATACGTGATGTTGGAAAGTGGGACGCGTAATTGTCGAGCGTGTAATTACCCAGCGATATTGCGCGCTCAATTTCACCTTTCAGGCGAGTTGCATATTTGATGTTTGCAGGTGTGGGCGGGATTTTGATCGTTGGCCTGAATCGCTCACCATTCCAGTAGAACGTGACTTGGATACCTTTCCCGTGTGGCTTGACTCCACCCATTTTAAATATTCCTCAACGATAAAGTGAATGCGACCATCTGGTGATTTGATGTAATGGATGCCTTCGGCGAATTCACCACGAGCAATTTTAGAACGCAAAGCGTCTTCAGTATAACCCGATTCGACTGCAAGTTTTTGCAGAGTAATTAGCGGCATCATTTTTTTACAACCTCCCCGATTTCGCCTTGAGTGCTATCAATCTTATTTCATCCAGCACCTTGTCCGTTTGCTGCATGGCCGCGCGCATGGCCACGGCCTCATCAAGCGGCGCGGTGATGTCGTGCCCCTCGCTGCACAGTTGGTTCAGCAGCGACATAAGCGGTGATTCGAACTGTGCCGGGTCTGACAGCATGGACAGCGACAGGCAGGCCTTGCCATCGTCCGGCGCAACAAAGTGCGGTTGATCGAGCATGGCGCGCGGGTACTGGTATCGTGCACCTGGCAACGTCTCGTTCGTGGGCAGCGCGGCAAGAAAAGAAACTGCATCAAAAAAACGCTCTGCGGGCAACTCAATATAACTGCCAATCTCGAAATGATCGTTGAAGCTACTCCAGATATCGGCGTTCCCCGAACGCTGGGAGACGATCTGCTGCAAGGCGTTCTGCTGGGCAAGGGAGAGTGTGCTCGCATCATGCGGTGTGGAGCAGCTTCCTGTTTTTCTGATGGCGGGAAGAATTTCCTCCGTCAGCTTCGCTTCAAAGGCAGGCGCATTTTCATTGCGGGAGTTGATGATCAGGCGGTAGAGGGTCCCTTCGTTGATGTAGGTTAATCCATGATCCTCATCTTCAGTATGGGAGTTGTGTTTCGCGATCCCCTTTTCACGGCAGTATTTTTTTATGGCTTCGC
>JBAQWL010000279.1:0-6026 GCA_049298895.1 Gallionella sp. | reverse complement strand
CCGGAGATCTTTGCGGCGGTCTCGAAATCCAGGCCACCCAATCCTTCGCCGATGCTGACGTGATCCTTCACCACAAAATCAAACTGCGGAATGTTGCCGATCTTGCGCACTTCGACGTTGTCCGCTTCCGACTTGCCGACCGGCACTGTCGTATGTGGTGTATTGGGAATGACTGCGAGGAAGGCATCCATCTCTTGCAGCAACAGTGGCAGTTTGGCTTCGAGCTGTTTCAACTCGTCGCCCAGCGCACCGACTTCCGCCTTGTTTTGTTCTATCTGCTGTTTATTGAAGTCAGCCTGATCAAACTCTTCGGTAGCGTTCAATCTGGCTATTTGACCGGCCAACACTCCGATCTGCTTGCTCAGTGCATTACGCTTGGCCTGCAACTCCTGCGTGCGCGTCTGTAAGATTTTACGCTCCGCTTCCAGTTGCTCGAACTTGGCGGTATCCAGCGTGTAACCGCGTTTCGCCAAGCGTGCCGCTGTCGCAGCCAGATCGTTTCTCAGTACTTGAATATCCAACATGCCGCTCTATCCTTTTTTGTTTTTCGCCGCCGCATCCAGCTTGCGTAGCTGTACCAACTTCTCCGAAATCTTCGCTTCCAGTCCGCGCTCGGTAGGCTGGAAAAAACTCACCTCCGGCATGCCATCTGGAAAATAATTCTCGCCCGCCGCATAGCCGCCTGCTTCATCGTGCGCGTAACGGTAATCCTTGCCGTAATCGAGCTGTTTCATCAGCTTGGTCGGCGCGTTGCGCAAGTGCAAAGGCACTTCACGTGTACCGTCCTGACTGATGAAAGCGCGCGCGGCATTATACGCGACATAGCCGGCATTCGACTTCGGCGCACAAGCCAGATACAGCACCGCCTGCGCCAGTGCCAGCTCGCCCTCTGGCGAACCGAGCCGTTCATAGGTTTGTGCCGCATCCATCGTCAATTGTATCGCGCGCGGATCGGCCAGACCGATGTCTTCCCACGCCATGCGCACGATGCGCCGCGACAGATAGCGCGGGTCTGCGCCGCCGTCCAACATGCGCACCAGCCAGTACAAAGCTGCATCCGGATTGGAACCGCGCACCGATTTGTGCAGCGCGGAGATCTGGTAGTAGAACGCCTCGCCGCCCTTGTCGAACCGGCGCAGGTTTTGCGCCAGCGCGTTGTCGAGGAATGCATTGTCTATCCTGCTCACACCCGCGGTCTTGGCGGCGGTCTGCAACTGCTCAAGCGCATTGAGCAAACGACGCGCATCGCCGTCGGCGTAACCGACGATGCGTTCGCGTGCATCATCATCAAACACTAATTCCGGCAAAGCGGCCTGACGCGCCCGCTTGAACAACTGCTCCAACTCCTCTGCCGATAATGCATGCAGCACATACACCTGCGCACGCGACAGCAAGGCATTATTGACTTCGAAAGACGGATTCTCGGTGGTCGCGCCGATAAAGGTGACCAGACCCTGCTCGACAAACGGCAGAAACGCATCCTGCTGCGACTTGTTGAAGCGGTGCACCTCGTCCACGAACAGGATGGTGTGGCGGCCGCGCTGCTGCAACACATGCTGCGCCTGCGCAATGGCATCGCGGATGTCCTTCACGCCGGACAGCACCGCCGACAGCGGCACGAACTCGGCATCGAATGCCGAAGCCATCAGCCGCGCCAGCGTGGTCTTGCCCACCCCAGGCGGGCCCCACAAAATCATCGAGTGCAACTTGCCGGACTGAAACGCCAGGCGCAGCGGCCTGCCCACGCCCAACAGATGGGATTGTCCGATCACTTCGTCTATATGTCTGGGGCGCAGGCGCTCGGCCAGCGGCGCGGCGGGTGCGGGCGTATCGAACAGGCTGTCTGTAAGCATCAGACTATTCAAATTTGAAAGTCAAACAAGGCGGCTGTACCAGAAAGGTGTATGCCGTGCGGCTCCCGATGCTGCACATCGACCGCGATGCAAAGCAAATGACGCAGGCAGTGCAAATACCGTTCCAACACGGTATGGGCGTAGCCTTCCGGGGCGGGTGGAACGGCCAATCAACGGCTCGCATAAACGGCTGGTGCGCCAGTAACGTGTCGCCGTTGCACAACTATAACCAGCGACTTGGCTATCGTTTTTTGATGGCCTAGTGGAATGGCTAGTTGTTTCATCAGGAGTGAGTAAGGAAGCCAACGCAGTTTCACCAAAGAAATGGAATTGGAATTAATCGCTCAACACATCCGCGCCCTTGGGCGGGGTGAAATGAAACTCCTGTTCAGATAATTTCGGGTTGCGTTGCATGGCAGAAAACTTCAACACGGTCTTGTTCCCGAACGTATCATTCAATTCCATGATGGACAGCCCTGCTTGCGCGTCGAAGCCCATGCGTACCTTTTCAAAGCCGCTGTCTTGCGCTTTGGGTACCGCTTGCAACCAGTCTAGGCCATCCCGGCTGCCGTCTTCAGTGAGGACAAAGCCGCGTTCGATTTCGTTGCTGCCGGAAAGCAATGCGGCTGGACTGCCGCCCAAAGCCGAATCGAGTTTCTTCACCGTCACCTGATTCAAGTCGGCGTCGTACAACCAGAATTTCGCACCATCGCCGACGATAAGCTGCTCGTAGGGCTTCTGGTAGGTCCAGCGGAATTTGCCGGGGCGCTGGAACTGCATGATTCCGGACGCGCTCTGGATACGCTTGCCATATTGATCCAGTACCTCTTGGGTGAAATTCGCCTGAGCAGAGTGCGTCGCGGCGATGAATTCCTTTAGTTTGTCGATACCGCTAGCATGAACAGCTAACGGCAAGGCACAAAACAATAAAGCTAAAAATTTCCGCATTGGGGATTCCTGAAATTTATTCTGTGTTTCCAACCCCTGTTTGAACGACCAGCCATTCCACTAGGTTGTCAAAGAAGAACAACCAAGCGCCTGGTTATAGGCTACCAAAAGACGATAGCCAAATCGCCGGTTATCCAACCCCCTTACCAGGGGAGGAGCGGGTCATTCTGCCCTTGCAGGCGCAATCACTTCACGGTTGCCATTGCTCTGCATCGCCGAGACAATGCCTGCCGTCTCCATCTGCTCGACCAAGCGAGCAGCGCGGTTGTATCCGATACGCAAATGACGCTGCACTTGAGAAATCGAAGCGCGTCGCGATTTGAGTACGATCTCGACCGCTTGGTCATAGAGCGGATCGTCTTCCGCATCCATGCTCACCATCCCTTCCGCACTCCCTTCTGATTCGCCCAGAGAGTTGAGCACTCCGTCGACATACTGTGGCATGCCCTGTGCCTTCAAATATTCGGCAACCCGATGCACCTCCTGATCGGACACGAACGCGCCATGTACGCGTTGTGGAAATCCGGTGCCCGGAGGCAGATACAACATGTCGCCCTGCCCCAACAAGGTTTCCGCACCCATCTGGTCGAGTATGGTACGAGAATCGATCTTGCTCGACACCTGGAACGCCACGCGCGTCGGGACGTTGGCCTTGATCAATCCGGTGATCACATCCACCGAAGGACGCTGCGTGGCCAGCACCAAATGGATACCGGAGGCACGCGCCTTCTGGGCCAGGCGCGCGACCAGTTCTTCGACCTTTTTGCCCACCACCATCATCATGTCGGCAAGCTCGTCGATAAATACCACGATCAGCGGCAGCTCTTCGAGCTCTTCGGGATCGTCCGGTGTAAGCGTGAATGGATTAGTAAGCGGCTGCTTGTCCTTCGCAGCATCACGCACCTTCTGGTTGTAGCCGGCGATGTTGCGTACTCCCAACGCGGACATCAACCGGTAACGACGGTCCATCTCCTGCACACACCAGTTAAGTGCGGAAGCAGCTTGGCGCATGTCGGTAACCACCGGCGCAAGCAGATGTGGGATACCTTCGTAAACCGACAATTCGAGCATTTTTGGATCGATCAGCAGCAAGCGCACATGTTGCGGCGTACCCTTGTAGAGCAGGCTCAGTATCATCGCGTTGATCGCCACCGACTTGCCCGAACCGGTCGTGCCCGCTACCAGTACATGTGGCATCTTGGCCAGATCGGCGACCACCGGTTTTCCGGAAATGTCTTTACCCATTGCGATAGTCAGCATGGAGCCCATGTCGGCATACACTTGCGAGCTGAGAATCTCTGACAGGCGCACCATCTGCCGCTTCGAATTGGGCAATTCCAGCGCCATATAAGCCCTGCCGGGTATCGTTTCTACCAGCCGTATGCTCACCACCGACAATGCGCGTGCCAGATCCTTCACCAGATTGGTGATCTGGCTGCCTTTCACGCCGACCGCAGGTTCGATCTCGTAGCGGGTAATCACCGGACCGGGATAAGCCGCCACCACTTTCACTTCCACACCAAAGTCTTTCAGCTTGCGCTCGATCAGACGTGAAGTAAATTCCAGCGTGTCAGCAGACACGACTTCGACTTGTGTAGCCGCCTGATCCAGCAAATGCAGCGGTGGTAGTGGTGAGTCCGGCATGTCGGCAAACAACCGTGTCTGTCTTTCCTGGTTAGCGCGCGCTGACTGGGTCACTTCGGTCAGTGGCATTTCGATATATATTGGCAGATGTTCCTCGACTCGCTTTTTTTCCTCTTCGACTATTGCAATACGCTCACTCATCGCCTGCGCACCGATACGCCGGTCCTGATATGTCTGCCAGGCAAGGCACGCACCCTGCCAGGAGTTTTCCAGCAACGCCCCCAACCAGTCCACGAAGCGTAGCCAGGACAATCCACTGGCCAAGCTGAAACCTGTAGCGGCCAGAGCCAACAACAATAAGGTCGCACCGGTAAAACCAAATAATCCAGTCAGGGCTTCACCTGTCAGCAATCCGAGCATCCCGCCTGGCGCCAGCGGCAGTTCGATTTGCAGTGTATGTAGGCGGATGGCCTCAAGTGCACTGCTGGCAAGAAGTAATACAGTAAATCCGGCTACCGAGACCCATAACGTCCGCTTGTAAAAGATGCTGTCAGCGCGCAACTGGTGGTACCCTGCCCACACTCTCTGCAACATGAACAGCACCCACCACCAAGCAGAAAAACCAAAAAAGTAAAACAGCAGGTCGGAAAGATATGCGCCCAGCACCCCGCCGGGATTACTGATCATCACACCACTGACACTGTGCGACCAGCCAGGATCGGCTCGATCATAGCCATACAACGCGACAGTGAAATATAACGCAGAAGCGGTAAACAACAACCAGCGCGATTCGCGCAGCAGCGCGAATAGCTTACTGCCCGGACTATCAAAACTCACGTTAGCCATGAAGGAAAACCGGAATTGATTTGTTCGATAGAACCTCGAAAACTTTACCCACTAAGTATCTCCTTGCCAAACAACCATCCATTTAAACCACGGTCGTCATTGGCTATATCTTCTAAGCCTCCATCATACTCCAGCAAGCAGCAGCCGAATATCATCAGCCATTCATGCATAGCGCTGCAGCGAACCGCACTGATGCTGAATTCAGCTATGCTGCACCTTGCGCCAATGCGCGCAAATTCAAACAAGATGCGGCATAAACCACATCCAGTCGCCGCTGATATGGCACCACGCCAAGCAGTGGTGCACTGATGCGCTGCTGCAACGCAGCGATATTTCCGTCCAGCATCTCTATATCCTCATCCAGTACATTCGCCACCCAACCTGCCAGCGTCAGGCCACGCGCGTCGATCGCCTCCACTGTGAGTAGCGCATGGTTCAGACAACCCAGCCGCATACCCACCACCAGAATGATCGGCAGACCCAACTGCACAACCAGATCGGCGCTGTCTTGATCGGCATTCAAGGGCACTACGAAACCGCCCGCGCCTTCAACGATCACAACATCGGCCTGCTCCGCCAACTCGGTGTACGATTCTACAACACGCTCTAACTTGATGATAACTTCTGCGCTTTGCGCGGCCAGATGCGGCGCAACGGCCTTCGCAAAACAATACGGATTGATCTGTCCCATGCCGACCAGCACATTACTCACAGCATGTAATTGCCGAGCATCATCGTGGATCCCGTCGTCAGCACAACCTGCCGCGACCGGCTTCATTCCGACCACCCTTCTTC
>JBAQWL010000278.1:0-3239 GCA_049298895.1 Gallionella sp. | reverse complement strand
GTACAGATTGTACTAGCTATCATTATTCTGCCATTTGCATTCTGGGGGGTGGATTCCTATGACCGTTCGGGCAATGCAGCAGGGGTGATCGCTACAGTGAATGGAGCAAAAATTTCGCAACAAGAATTTGGAAATGCGTTGAGACAGCAGCAAGATAAGCTGCGCGAACAGTTGGGAGATAACTTTAATTTGGCGATGCTTGATAATCCCGAAATGAAACGCGCGGTTATGGAAAGTCTGATCGAGCAACGACTGATGTTAGAGCGTGCTCTGGATGTGGGATTGGTGGTGACGGATGCACGGATGGCACAGGTGATAAGCAGCATTGAGGCTTTTCAGGATAAAGGAAAGTTTGACAAGAAGCGATACGCGGCAATTCTGGAAAGTCAGGGCAGGTCACCAATGGCGTTTGAGGCGCGACTGCGCGATGAATTACTGTGGCAGCAGGTACAGGATATATATCTGCAAAATGGGTATGCTTCGTACAGCGTAGTTGAAAACGTAATTCGATTGAATGAGCAGCAGCGGATAGTGAGCATGATCCCTTTTACATTTCATCCATTCATGGCACAGGCTAAAGTGGATCAGAGTGCAATAAAAAAATACTACGACAAAAATATGCAAGAGTTCCAAGTTGGAGAACAGGCTAAAGTTGAGTATGTAAAATTCACGACAAATGATCTGTTGACCCAGATCGATGTCAGTAATGAAGCGGTGCGTCAGTATTACGACGAGCATCAGAACGAATTTGGTGCGCCAGAAGAACGGCAAGCGGCGCATATCCTGATCTCCCTGCCAGCCAATGCGTCTCAAGCACAACAGGATGCTGCCAGAGCGAGGTCTGAGCAGGTGCTGCAGCAAGTCAAGAAAACCCCGGCCAAATTTTTCGAGCTGGCGAGACAAAACTCACAGGACCCCGGTTCTGCGACAAATGGCGGAGACTTGGGTTATTTTGGACGCGGCATGATGGTCAAGCCATTCGAAGATGCCGTCTTTTCTTTGAAGCCCGGTGAAATTAGCGAAATAGTGAAGTCTGATTTTGGTTTCCATATTATCAAGCTGATTGCAATTAAAGCTTCTAAAGCCATGCCCTTCGAAGAGGTGCGTGACGTTATATCTGTCAAACTCCGCCAGCAAAAGTCTGCAGACAAGTATGTCGAACTGGCAGATAAATTCAGCAATACTGTTTATGAACAAAGCGACACCTTGAAACCAGCGGCTGATCTGGTTGGAACAAAGATCCTGCAGAGTGGTTGGTTGATCAATGGAATATCAGCCGGTGAGCCATGGACAGAGAAAATGTTGCAAGCAATTTTCAACGAAGAAATTGTGAAGAACAAGCGTAACACTGCTGCAATTGAGGTTGCGCCGAATACTCTGGTGTCTGCACGCGTACTTGAATATAAGCCGAGTGCCGTGCGTGCATTTACCGAAGTCGAAGAGTTGATACAGCAAAAACTGCTGCGTCAGCGTGCATTTGAACTGGCTGCGGAGCAGGGCAAAGCGACACTGGCGAAATTTCAGAGTGGTGACAATCCAAAATTAAACTGGGACCCAGCACAGACCATCACGCGTGCGCGTCCTGGGTCATTGGATGAAAGATTGGTAAAGCAGATATTCCAGGCTAATCCTGCCAAGTTTCCTCATTACGTCGGTGTGGAAGTGGATCAGTATGGTTATTTTCTTGCGCGTATTGACGCAGTCAAAGACGGCGACGTTTCTGATGCGGATAAACGTGCACGATACGCTCAGCAGTTACGGCAACTGACTGGGGAAGAAATATTCCGCGCCTACCTTGCTAGTGCTAAGAAAAGTGCGTCCATCACTTTGAGTTTGCCGGAGGCTGGGCTTGCACAACCTTAATTTAGGCGTATCTGAAAATAAAACGCCACCCTAGGGTGGCGTTTTATTTGCCAACAATCTTTGATCAGGCCTCAGTGGTGCCCAGCGCGGTGGTATTGAAGCCGCCATCCACGTATGTGATTTCACCAGTGACTCCGCTGGCAAGATCGCTGCACAGGAAGGCCGCAACATTACCAACCTCCAAGGTGGTTACATTGCGCTTGAGTGGTGCGTGCTTCTCGTTGTAGCTGAGCAACTTGTTGAAATCACCGATCCCGGATGCGGCCAGAGTCTTGATTGGACCGGCAGAAATCCCGTTCACGCGTATACCTTGCCGACCCAGTTGCATGGCCAGATAACGCACGCTGGCCTCCAAGCTGGCCTTGGCCAAGCCCATCACGTTGTAGTGTGGCATGGTGCGCACGGCACCGAGATAGGTCAACGTCAACAGCGAAGCAGTGCGGCCTTGCATCATCGGTAGCGCAGCTTTGGCCATGGCTGGAAAACTGTAGGCGCTGATGTCGTGTGCGATACGGAATGCTTCACGGCTGAAACCATCCAGAAATTCTCCGTCCAACGCCTCGCGGGGCGCAAAACCGATCGCATGCACAAAGCCATCAAAGTCATCCCAATGCTTGTTCAAATCAACGAACAGCTGGTTGATGTCGTCATCGTTACCGACATCGCATTGGAAAATTAACTCAGTGTTAAATTCCTTAACCAAATCAAGCACGCGGCTTCTCACGCGCTCACCCTGATAGGTGAACGCCAGTTCTGCGCCTTCGCGGTGCATAGCTTGAGCGATACCGTAAGCAATCGAGCGGGTGCTGATCATGCCGGTAATCAAAATCCGTTTGTTGGACAAAAAGCCCATGCTGCTCCCCTACGACAGTTTAATCAAAAATTGTTTGATTATAACCTTAGCTACCTGATAGATACACCAATAAAGGGTGCAAAGACCATTTTTTCTCACGCATACAGTAAGAACTGGTGAATCAAACGTTTTTCCAGGCAACCGCATTAATTGCAAACTTGCGTCCCTGTACAGGTCAGATGGTTTTATGACACCGGGCGGAAAACTACGGCATAATCCTGCCACTTTTTTGTTCAATTTATGGAGCCTTCGCTCAGAGGTGTTAATTCAATTATTCAGAAGTATCTGGCAGCCCACAGCACTTGAGGCACGCCACCATCTGTCAGGATACAGCCGGGTATCTGGCGGGTGTCGATTGCCATTTGCTGATTATGTGACGCGTAGTCGCGACATGTTGCACGTCGTTCATGCGGGTGCGGTCAATCCCGGGAAAATTGTCGATGGCAATGCTCCATTTGAATTGAAGCCTTTAACCGGGTATTCGACCGATAGCAATAAAACTTATCGGCGTGGCGTACTACTC
>JBAQWL010000277.1:0-2414 GCA_049298895.1 Gallionella sp. | reverse complement strand
CCCTGCGAGGCGCGCAACGTGGGGTTAGGCGCGGTTGAAATATTCCTTTACGCGGGCAAGATCGAAGTCGTAATCGACAAGCCGCTTGAAGCCGAGATTGAAATCCGCGACCTTGTGCGCCAACCATAAAGCGCGCGCTTCCTCAACCGTATATTTCTGTCCATCGTTGCCGCTGATCGAGTAATCAGACGAGCAGTTTAGGTAAAGTTCAAGCGTTGCTGTGCGTTTCATCGCATCCTCACTTCACAGATTGCCGTGAAACCGTCACGGTGCGGGTTAACCTGTCCACCACTGCGCGGCGAGGCGCAGGGATTGAGAGGCTAGACTGCGATTACGACCCAGCCGCCGAGGCATTTATGGTGCGGCAGGTATCCGGCATCGTCGCACCAGCTATTCAGCTCTGACGCGTGAATCGATGCCAGCACTCGCCCGGTTCCGTATTCCCTAACGATTATCATCATCTTCGCTACTCCTCAGTTCCGGCACAGCGCCGGTATGCTACCTATACACTCAAGAATCAGGCCACATCGCAACGAATAGCACCCACTAACCCGCTAACGCACAGCCAGCGCGGCAACTATCTGCGGATGCGCGATTAGCAGCCATAATCACGTTAGCGGACACTCTGCCGCCCAGCGTCACATCTACGCCCAAAACGTCACATTGTTGACAACGGCAAAAGACCGGCATTAAACTAGGCGCACTGCATGGCTTCCATGCATAAGCAATATACTGGGAAGGGCGGGGCCGTCACCTCGCCTGACCCAACCTTGACGGAGGTTACATGCCAGCTCCCTACTACATTCTGATCCCAGGCGGACCGCTCCGAGGTGCACCGTGCAAAGCGCACGCCAGCATTGAGGCGGCACAGACAGAAGCCAAGCGCCTACATGAGCTGCACGGTGGCACGCTGCTGGTGCGGATACTGGAAACCGCGATAGACCTGGACGCGACCCACATTGAGCAACGGGAAGGCAAGCCATTGCCTCGGGTAGTGTATAAAAAACGCCGCATACCAGCCATGTCCGAGAGTCAGGCGCTATGAAATACGATACAGACAACTCGGAGGCCGCCACGAGCTGATCAATCTCCATCATGCACCAGCACGCAAGCCCGCCGGACAGCGGTCACCTGAAGCACGGCGCGCGTCTGACAGTAGTCGCAGGACTCAAGCCCCAGGGCGGATCACCCAGCGGTCACAGTAAAGCCGCGCGCCAGTCATGAGGGGGAGGGGGGAGTCCATGTCTGACTTAGGGGTATCGAGCAAAGCTCGCAGCCGGAGAGCGCAGCATTGACCAAACCACACCCATTGGAATATCATGACAGCATGACCGCAGTAGCAATACAATACCGAGACCAGATCATTGCCGGCGTGTCACAAGGCAATCGCCTGACAGACGTAATCCGGGAACTCGGACTGGCAGTCACCCCGCAAGCACTCTCCAAAGTCCTCACCAGCGACCCTGATTACGCCGCAGCAGTCCACATCGGCACTATCGCAAGGCTAGACAAGGCGGAGGATGAGCTACATGAGGCAAGCGAACAAGTTGATGTATCGCGAGCGAGCGCGTACCACAGGGCAATCAGTTGGCGCGCCGAACGTGAGGTTCCTGATCGTTACGGCATCAAGCAGGCGCAAATAACCATCAACAACAACGTCTTATCGATCAGCGATAGCCTTGTCGGTCAGGCTGGCGAGTTGCTCAGCCAGTTGCGTGTATGCAACACTGTGCAGCCTGTCGCATCGCAGCAATTGCCATCTAACGATCCAGAATAGCTATAAGTCATTGATTTATAATTCTGCGTCGTATAATATCCATTATGTCGCATTAGCGGATACTAACCATGAATAAGCGATTGAATAAGCTGATAAATCTGCCATTCTTTGAGGCTAAAAACTTGCAGAATAAGCCGAAGATTGGCCCTTCGTGTGTCATCTGCGGCAGAGAGCAAGGCAAGCGTAAGTTAGCGCGAGATCATTGCCATGCAACCGGCATTAATCGCGGTCTGCTCTGCCATCAATGCAACGCTGCTCTAGGTCTGCTCAATGATGATATAGAAGTGATGCGTAACGCCATCAACTACTTGAAGCATTACGGTAAGTTGGCAGCATAAGTCGTAATTGATGCACAGCACCATCCATTCCAGACCCCACCCCACCCGGTCAGTCCAGTCTGCGATTCGCCTACCCCTCCGTGAACGGGGGTGCCCCTCTCCCTACATTCGCCTTATTTCTGGTGCGCGAAAAAAATTTGGGCAAATGCCTTAAAACGCGTCAGGAGGCTGCTGGTGAGCTTCTGGTGTTTTAGACACGCGCCACTGCGTTTTTCTGATTTGCGGTGCGTGGCGGTGCCTTTTAAGCGGTTCTAGGGGTATTGGCGGAGGGATTTGGGAAAGGTTGATGCGGTGGGGGT
>JBAQWL010000276.1:0-5284 GCA_049298895.1 Gallionella sp. | reverse complement strand
TGGCTGGTCGCATCCAGATCGGGGCTCGAATGGTTGGCAGGTATGGCAGAAAGCCAAAGTGCGGGTAGCTTTAGTACCACTGGTATCAGTGGGTCGTTGCTTGGCGCCAATGGCATGCAACAGTTGGTGGTGCGCGGCGACGGCTGGCGTGTCACCTTGCAGGATGTTCAACTGCAATGGCAGCCTACAGCATTATTGTTAGGTGAATTGAAAGTACTGCAATTGAGTGCGCGGCAAGTGGAAGTGTTTTCCTTGCCGTCAGATACCCCAACTACATTGCCTGATAGCTTGAGTTTGCCACTAGCAATGAGTGTGTTGCAAATGAGGGCAGACTCTCTGCTTGTGTTTAACGGCGAGGGCGCCGCACCCGTATTTCTAGCAAGCGATGTCGCGGCGCGTTTCGTCAGTGACGAACGGCGCCACCAGTTACAGGCGTTGCGCGCCAGTCTGCCCTATGGGGATTTTGCGGGCTCGGGCGAAATCGCAGTGGGCAAACCCTATAGTCTTAAAGCACAAGCTACGCTGGATGCCTTGCTACTGCTTGATGGACACGATGAGCGCGCGCACTTTGTCGCTAAAGCGGATGGTGATTTGAAACTTATCAGCATCACGCTCAACGCCAATGGTACAGGGGTAAAAGTGACAGGCACTGCACATGTCTCACCGCTCTCTGAGATGCCAGTCAGTCGCTTGCAGGCTACATTCAGCGGTTTGGATGCGGGGCGGCTACTTGATGGTGCGCCAAAGACCATTTTATCCGGCAGTGTTGATCTGTATGGTGTGCCGAGCGGCGAATTAGAGGGCGCCTTGCAAATCCGTAATCCGCATGCTGCGCCGCTTGATCGGAACGGATTGCCGGTGATAGGAGTGACCGCCCATGTAAGATTATCATCGACAAACTTACAAATGCAGCAACTGGACGTGCGACTACTAGGTAATGGGCACATTACAGGAACATCGTCTTGGACAGAGCAGGGTAGCAAATTGAGTGCGCAACTCAAAGTTCGCGGGATGGATCCCGCCGCATTGGATACGCGCCTGCCAAACGCACATTTGCAAGGTAATATCACGCTTGATGGTGTGGGTGGCGAGCAGCGTGCGACAGTGGTTCTCAGCGATGGCACGCTGGATTTCTATGGAGAACTCTTGCGCCAGGGTAGTAAGCTTAAGCTGTCCAGCGTAAGGCTGGCACGCAGAGGAACTGTGCTGACAGGACATGGGCAATTGACGTTGGATCGTCGCCGTTCTTTCCGCTTCATCAGCCAGCTACGCAATCTGAATCTGACTGAGTTTGCAGCTATTCCTCCAACTAAAATTAATGTCGGCCTAGAAGTGTCTGGGACACTGTTGCCAGAAGCAAAAGGCACAGTACAGATTAATCTAACCGATAGCAATTTTGCCCAGCAAAGCATTAGTGGGAAGGGTCACTTGGAGTTCGATGGTGTGAAACGTGTTACGGCAGATGCCGAAGTGCGGTTGGGCGATAATCGCCTCAATCTGAACATCGCGCATGGCATCGATGCAGACCATGCACAAATGATGCTGGATGCACCCAATCTGGAGCAACTCGGCATCGGACTGAGTGGTCAGCTTACAGGACATGCCAATCTGTACGGTAGTGTTGCGCAACCGAGATTGCAGTTTACGCTACAGGGGAGCCAGCTCACCCTACCCGACGGGCAAAGCGTTACGGCTCTGGATGCTTCAGGCGATCTAGCATCTGCTGCGATGCAGTTGAATTTGGGTGTTACGGGTTATCACGGTATCGGCGCGTTGAATATACCGGAAGCCAGCGTCAAATTGGTGGGCAGTCAGGCGCAGCATATCGTGCGTGCATCTGCACGCATTGCGCGGGATGAAGACGCGCTGGGCGAATTGAGCATGAAAGCAAGCGGCGGCTTGAGCGATACCGCGCAGGGCTGGCAAATGCTGCAATGGCGCGGTA
Source organism: Gallionella sp. (assembly GCA_049298895.1). GTDB lineage: Bacteria > Pseudomonadota > Gammaproteobacteria > Burkholderiales > Gallionellaceae > Gallionella. Next base: position 3,339 of record JBAQWL010000276.1, on the reverse strand, counting down.
CGCTCGATGAGTTTGTCGCGCAGGGGATTCTGCCATTTAAGTTATTGACTGCCGCGCCGCTGACCTTTGCCAAGGATCACTTCCAGCTCGGCACCGTTGATTTAGCACTTAGTGGTGGACAAATCCATTTGTCTGATACGCAATGGACGCCACAGCGCTGGAACACCGCTGGACACTTTAGCGGCCTCAATGTGCGTGCGGTGAATTTGCAGCAAAACACATTGGTGTCCGAAATGTTTGATTCTATGCGCGGATTAGATACCATTAGTTTGGGCGGAGCGTGGGAAGTAAAGGCAGAGCAGTATTTACAAGGTTGGCTGCAGGTGCAGCATGAGAGCGGCGACTGGGTAATAGATGGCAAAACGGGTTTGCGGCTGGGCTTACGCAACATGAAGGTTGCTGTGCGTGCGGAACAGGATCAATTACATGCGGTGCTGGAAGCTAACGGTGAGCATTTGGGCGAAATAATGGTACAGGCTAGTATGCCGCTAACCCTTGTTGATAGTGGCTGGTCGATATTGCCGGATGCGCCGCTAGCCGGAAACCTGCACCTGAATTTGGATGATTTGTCCTGGTTAGGGCCCATTTTGGATAGCAACGTGCAAAGTGGTGGGCAACTGAATTTGGATGCCGAACTGATGGGCACAATCAAGACACCGCGCTTAAAAGGTATTGCGAATGGTGTAGCGCTGAGTTTGGGCTTGCTGGATCAGGGTATTCGCCTGGAGCAGGGAGAACTGAAAGTACGCTTCGAGTCGGATGCCGTGCATATCGATCGCCTAGTTTTCTCAGCGCCTTATTTGCCGCCCCCCAGCGATCAGCTGCTCGAAGAGTTCACTCTGCCTGCCAGTGCCAGTCAGTTGAGCGCGAGTGGGCGCATTGACCTAGAGGGCGGCAGTGGCAGTCTGCAAATCACTGCGGAAAAATTACCATTGGCACAACGCGCCGATCGCTGGATCATCGCTTCAGGAACAGGGAAAGCGCGCTATGCCAATAAAACTCTATTGCTGAATGGCAACATCCGGGCCGATGCTGGGCTTATTAATCAGCCGCTCAGCAACCGCCCCCACTGGTCCGATGATGTCCAGATCATCGGCCAAGAGTCTGCCGAGCGTATAGGGCCACCGAGTGCGGTAGAAGCAACCTTGAATCTGGGCGAACACTTTTATATTCGAGCCTCGGGATTGGAAGCGCGTTTGGAGGGGCAGCTTGATGTGCATGGCGAACCCGGCGAGCCGTTGCGCGTGACTGGCGTTATTGCGGCCCAGGATGCATTGTTTGATGCCTATGGACAGCGTTTGCAGGTGGAGCGTGGCATGGTAAATTTCCAAGGGCCGTTGGATGATCCAGGATTGAATATTCTTGCTTTGCGCAAGGGCTTGGATGTTGAAGCCGGGGTTGAGGTGACTGGGACGGTTCGTCGCCCCACAGTGCGTTTGGTTTCAACACCCAATGTGCCGGATGGAGAGAAACTGTCGTGGATCATATTGGGGCGGGTGCCGGAGAGTAGTGGTGTCGATACTTCTTTACTGCTGGCTGCCGCCAGTAACATTCTGGGCGGACAGTCAGTAGGGAAATTTGGTCAAGCGTTCGGCGTGGATGAAATTTCCCTGAGTCAGCATACTGGAGATGATGCGCTGCAAAGTCAGAAAGTGACTGTAGCTAAACGATTGTCCTCGCGAGCCAGAATCAGCTATGAGAAGGGCTTGACTGAAGTCGGCGGCATTACCAAATTTACCTACACTCTGACCCCGCGCATCACCATCGTCACTCGAACCGGCACTGAAGATGCGCTGGATATCTTTTATACCTTTCGCTTTTATTAATTCAGGCGTTTTCATTAATTCAAAATAGTAAGGTTAAGGAAAATCGAAATGAGTGAAAATGAAGATGGTTTCTTCTGGCTCTGTCCATAATTTGGGGCCGTGCCGTGGCGGATGCTTATGTAGCGTTTGGTCATGTGGAACAAAATATCATGCCATTTGCACTGGTGAATTATGCATATAATTCTCGCAGTATTTTTATAGCAACAACGATGCGGCTCTGCAGACGGCATGTAGCAATTGCGTGACTTGAATTTTTCTCAGGAGGATTTATGCGATTGGCGATGATGGGACTAGGCGAGATGTACGGAAAAAATGGTGCGCAGATTGTGCCGTGGTGGAATTGAGGTGGCAGGTTATAACCAGACTGCAGAAGTAGTCGGGCAGCTCGCCGCTGAGGAGTGCATATTGGTATCCGCCTCGGTTGTTGATGCGGTATCGAAATTATCCAGCCCACGTGTGGCATGGCTGATATTGCCGCGCAGTACATACCGGCTATTTGACCTCGAAGACCAGTTCTGGCGACATTCGTTGAATCTGGACGTTGCCCATTTCCTAGCCTACTAGATTGTGAAAAATTATCTCACAGGCGACATCGGCGGAACCAAGACGCGTTTAGCGATTGTTGAAGTCAGCGGCAGCCAAGTCCGGGTCGTGCATGAGGTCACATATCCCAGCCGTGATTTCGCCACGTTCGAAGCGCTTTTGGGCGATTTTGTATTGGGCACCAAAACACTTTCCCTCTCTCCTAGCCTTAACCTTGCAGCTTTCGGTATCGCTGGGCCAGTGCAGGGCAGGGTGGTGAAAACCACTAATTTGCCTTGGCGTATTGATGCTGATGCACTGCAACAACAGTTCGGATTTACTCACTGCACCTTGCTTAATGACCTGGAAGCTACTGCATATGGTTTGCCAGCACTGGGCGAAAAAGATCTGATCACTTTACAATCCGGTGTGCCGAACGCACATGGCAACGCAGCCGTGATCGCTGCAGGGACAGGTTTGGGCGAGGCCGGATTGTTTTGGGACGGGCGCTTTTACCAGCCGTTTGCCACCGAAGGAGGGCATGCCAGTTTTAGTCCCAGTAATGGGTTAGACATGGCTTTGTTGAGCTATCTTCAGCGTCAGCATCAGCACGTCAGTTGGGAACGCGTCGTGTCTGGTATGGGATTAGTGAGCCTGCATGAATTTTTGTGCCTATATCGTCATGTTGCCGTACCGCAATGGCTGGTGGAAGAAATGCACTGTGGGGATGCTGCGGCGGTCATTGCCAACGCCGCACTATCTGGTCGAGATGATATTTGTATTGAAACGCTGGATTGGTTTGTACGTTTGTACGGAGCTGAAGCGGGCAATCTCGCACTTAAGGTGATGAGTCGTGGCGGTCTATATCTCGGTGGTGGCATATCGCCGAAAATATTGTCGGCGCTTCAAAGTGGTGCATTTCTGGCTTCTTTTCTCGATAAAGGCCGTATGCGCCCTTTGCTGGAAGAGATTCCGGTCAGAGTGATCTTAA
>JBAQWL010000275.1:0-6011 GCA_049298895.1 Gallionella sp. | reverse complement strand
TTACTCACCCGTTCGCCACTCGCCACCAGGGTTGCCCCCGTGCTGCCGTTCGACTTGCATGTGTAAAGCATGCCGCCAGCGTTCAATCTGAGCCAGGATCAAACTCTTCAGTTCAATACCTGTTTTGGTCCATAAATGGACCGGTCTTACTCAAAGTAAATCACTTGCATGATTTTTTCGACTTTGCGTAAGTACTACTATATTTTTAAAGTCATTTCCCTACCTCGAAAGATAAGAAAACTTCCCAAAAACCAAGTACCTACACTCGTCGGTTGTTCGTTTGTTTTTTAAAGAACGGCTGACCAGATAAATTACCGGACAGCGAAGAGGTGCGCATTATAGAGATGCAAAATTTCCCGTCAACACCTTTCTGAATTATTTTCATCTTATTTATGCATTACCTGTGCAACCCCGACATTCACTACAATGCAGCCTCAATAGGAAATCACAAATGTCACTGCTCACACTTGGCATCGAATCATCTTGCGACGAGACCGGTATCGCGCTCTACCAGACGGGGCGCGGCTTGCTGGCGCATGCGCTGCACACGCAAGTCGCCATGCACAGCGAATATGGCGGCGTTGTACCCGAGCTCGCGTCGCGCGATCACGTCCGGCGAGTCATCCCGCTGGTGCGCCAAGTCATGCGTGAAGCTGACGTGGCACTGGATCAGCTTGATGCGATCGCTTACACCCAGGGACCGGGGCTGGGCGGCGCACTGCTGGTCGGCGCCAGCGTCGCCAATGCACTGGCCTACGCGCTCGACATCCCCACCATAGGCATCCATCACCTAGAAGGACATCTGCTTTCACCTTTGCTGTCCGACCCCGCTCCGGAATTTCCATTTGTTGCATTGCTCGTATCGGGCGGACACACGCAGCTGATGCGGGTGGACGGCGTGGGACGCTACACCCTGCTCGGCGAGACACTGGATGACGCAGCTGGCGAAGCCTTCGACAAGAGCGCGAAGCTGCTTGGGCTGGGATATCCGGGCGGCCCCGCGCTAGCCAAACTCGCCGCACTTGGACACCCCGACCGATATAAATTACCGCGCCCGATGCTGCACAGTGGCGATCTGGAATTCAGTTTCAGCGGACTGAAGACAGCGGTACTGACGCTGGTGAAGCAAAGTGGCGATGATAAACAGAAGATACGGGATGAACAGACTCGCGCAGACATCGCCTGCGCCGTTCAGGAAGCCATCGTCGATGTGCTGGCACACAAGGCGCGTGCCGCACTGGCACAGACCGGATTGAATCAACTGGTCGTCGCAGGCGGCGTGGGCGCAAATCAACTGTTGCGTACCCGCCTGACCGAAGGCATCGGCAAGCGCGGCGGAAAAGTATTTTATCCTGACCTACAGTTCTGCACCGACAACGGCGCGATGATCGCCTTCGCCGGAGCATTAAGACTTTCACAACAGCAAGCAAAAAAAGATTATCGCTTCAACGTCAAACCGCGCTGGGATTTGGCAGAGATTATTGCGTAATCAATAAACGTCCGTTCACCCTGAGCGGAGTCGAAGGGTCACCGGCCTGAATACAGATGCTTCGACTCCGCAGGCTGTGCCTGCTACGCTCAGCACGAACGGGATCAAGCCGACCTCGACTTCCCGATTTTCGTCTCTTTCCCCGACAACAGATTTTGGATATTGCTCTTGTGCCGCCAGATCAGCAGCAATGACATGATGCCGGACGCAAGCACCCACTCACGTGGTAAGTCCAGCAATACCGCGTAGATCGGTGTAGCAACAGCTGCAAGCAATGCCGCCAGTGACGACAGGCGGAACACCGCCGCCGCGATCAACCACGTTGCCAGCCCGCCAAAACCCACCCATATATTCAAGGCTAACAATACGCCCAACGCCGTCGCCACACCCTTGCCGCCCCTGAAGCGCAGGAAGATCGGGAAGATATGGCCGATGAATACGGCCAGCGCCACTGCCGCAGCCAGCATCGTGTATGACACATCGCTCGGTGAGAACTGTATCGCCAGAAACACTGCCAGCCAACCCTTCGCCGCATCGCCGAACAAGGTCAGCGCAGCAGCCGCTTTCTTGCCGCTGCGCAATACATTGGTCGCGCCGGGATTGCCAGAACCGTAAGTGCGCGGATCGGCCAGACCAAATAATTTACTGGTGATAACTGCAAAAGAGACCGAGCCCAACAGATAAGCGGCAATGATAAAAACTATGGTCAGCATCTGGAATGTCTTAAAATGAACAAGCGGCGGATTTTACGCTAAGTAAAAGCAGGTCACCAATAACCGTCACGAGCCGTGCAAGTGCGAGGCGCCGCACAGCGAATGAAGATGACATATCAAATAGATAGGCTAGGAATGAGTGAGCACGCAACGCAGCAATTGATCGGCACAGTAGGTTATTAGCATGGACATCATCTTCCTGCGCGAGCTCAAGGTCACCGCCCTCATCGGTATCTACGAGTGGGAAAAGCGCGTGCCACAAATCCTGCAGATCGACCTCGATATCGCATTACCCAACAGCCGTGCTTGTACCAGCGACAACATCAAGGACGCGTTGGATTATGCTGATGTCGCACAACACATCCAGACCGTGCTCAGCGAGGGGCATTTCTCTTTGCTGGAATCACTGGCCGAACACATTGCGCAGATCATCATCAAGGACTTCAATGCCCCGTGGGTCAAAGTCAGCGTCGCCAAACTGCAAGCAATCCGCAACTGCAAGATGGTGGGGATCAGTATTGAACGGGGGAAATAAAATAATGAGCAGCTATCTGCCACAAACGGAACTTTAAGAACGAACTCTGGTTGAAAAGGTGTCGCTGAGGCCGCATGCCAAATTACCGTTTGGCACACGGCATTGTTATAGTGGTGACGGCCTTGTAACCTGCCATGAAGTTAACGGTTAATGCAGGTAGGAGTACATCTTCCTCAAGCACATCTCCGAGGCCGCCGTCGAAGCATCAGCCGAAGTTTCTATCACTTGCAGCCCGCAAACCAATTCGTCTGCAGGATACCAGTCGGCGCTCATGATCTCCTCGCCATACTCCATCTCATCCAGCTCGATTTCGTAGCTGCTCATGTCCATAGTGGGTTTCATGACACACCTCCTTACTGTTAGAACCGCATTACGGCTTGCAACTGCCGAACCTGAACTAGCGGCCTTGATAATTAACCCGCATATTGCGTGCCAAAGAAAGAAGCAATCGTGAAATATGGTGAAAACATTAGTTTGCAGGGCATTTGCAATAATGTCGATGAATGCGGGAAAGTGTTGTAATTGGCAATAACTAACAAATTTTGTCTTACTTGTGAGAAAGATGGTCCATCGAAAATCTACTTAGCGGTATTTGGCGAACGACCATTATGTGCGGTCGGTCAAGTTTCTCCTCCAAAACTTCCGCTCGCACGCACACGTCAAGCTGCCTACTGTTCTCTAAATTTGCCAAGGGTGTCACTCCGTTCTACAATAACTCACAGCCATTTGCTCCTGCTGACTTTATTCCCGATTCCCGGACAGAAAATGAAGATTCTCCTTGCTGATGACACTCGTGCCATTACCGCCTTAATGGTGGCACGCTTGTCGTCATTTGGGCATGAAGTGAGTATCGCCAATAACGGTCAGGAGGCATTTGACAAATTCTGCGAGTCGCCGCCAGATTTGGTATTGATGGACATTGAGATGCCGCTGATGAACGGATTCGAGGCAACCCACCGGATTCGATCCTATGAGGCGATGCAGAAGTGGGCATGGACCCCGATCATTTTTTTGACGGCGACCGATACGTTGGAAAACCTGGTGATGGCGATTAAAGCAGGAGCTGACGATTACTTAGTCAAAGGCTTGCCAGAAAACTTATTGCACGCAAAGATGATGGCTATGACACGCATTGCGACGATGCGCCAACAGCTGTTAATCGCTAATCTCAAACTAGAACAGGTCGATCGCGACGAACTGACAGGTTTGTTCAACCGACGCAGGATGGATATCAATGTCGATCAGGCATGGGCGGAGTCCGTACGCAAGAGCAGCCCATTCGCCTTATTGATGCTGGAAGTAGACAATTTCAAGAATTACAATGACAGCTACGGGCTCCAGGCTGGTAATGACTGCCTTCGAGCTGTCGCCCATACCATTGAAGCTGTGGTCGCTGGATGCAACACCGAAGGAATGACGAAAGATGCCTTTGCGGCACGCTACGGGGGTGAGAGGTTCGCTGTCGTGGTTCCCGGTGCATCAATTGCAGCCTACGAAAGATGCGCCACGCGTATCATCGAATCCGTGCGTGAGTTGGCTATTCAGCACGAGCAGAATGGGGAGTGGGGTATCGTAACCGTATCCATCGGAGGGTGTCGTCGTGAAGTATCGTCGGGCGTTTTGGCGGCGATCTTCCGCGGTGCGGACGAGGCGCTCTTTCGTGCAATAAACAGCGGCCGCAATCGCATTGAGTTTGCGGACTGATATAATTCGTTGATAGAGTATAACTCGTTCGCTGGCGGTTGCGATAGAGAGCTGTGCGAAGTAGCGTGCAGGCTATCTCGCTTTGCTTCAGACCTGCTTTAATGCGATCTCTGGTATCGTTCTTCTTGGGTAAGATGTGTGTAGTTCATTTATGCAATTTCGACTGGCTGGTCAAAAAAGCACGAATACTATCGCATGCTGCCCACCAGACCTGCGTTAATCACAAATTGCACTTCATCCTATAAACTTCTTTCCGGCAGTTGACACACTAAAATCAGGCGCTAGAGTGCATAGCTATTGGAGTTGAAGCTAATAGGGAGACTCACCAAATGGGTGAAGCTAAAAAGCGTGCAATGATAGCCGCAACAGAGCGCACAGAACCGATGGTCGTGGACACACCGGGAGGACGCATTCATGTGCATTGGGATCAAGAAGCCAGTGCGACACCGAATGGTCAACTGACTTTTTTTGCCGAGTTTTTGCACACGGCGGGGCGATACGGAACTGCAAGATGGTGGGGATCAGTATTGAGCGGGGGCAGGTAAAGTAGCCGGTGGTAGACCGGCAGCTAGTCACTTTCTTTTGCGTCGCCAAAAGAAATTAACCCAAGAAAAGGCGACCCCGGTTTGCCGCCCCTGCGGGGTTCCCTCGATCAGCCGCAAGTGAGCGGGGCGGCGCACAGGGGAAGAAAAAGCGAAATTCAAAACCTTCAGCAGGTTTTTGTAGGGTGCAATAAGTGGAGCGCATTGCACCAGATAAATTACATGCGGCGCAATGCCCTTTGGTTATTGCGCCCTACTCGGGCTAATTTTTCAATCCAAGCATCGGGCGGATATCCTGGCTGTACGCCTCATATGTATCCCATTCAATAAGACTCATGATATTACTTGCAAAGCTGATGAGCCTATCGTTTGCAAGATCAAAGGCTGGGTTGCAATACTGTGCTTCAGCCGCGTTGCTATTTCTTGTGGCAAGGCGCTCAAAGACGGTTTTGTTGGGCTCATATAGTTTCGCGTCTTCAAAATGCGTGTGCTGATTCCGGCCAGCATAAATAATCAGCCCCAACGGAATGCCGCAAACAGGTCGGCCATAACAAAATTTGACTGCTTTAGATATAGATGGGACCGCTTGCCATTCAGATGGGACTATTGCATTCTCTGAATACATCCCTATTGCCTTGGCGGCAACCTGAAGGACAGCGCCACACAATACTGTCTGCGCAAAACTTTCCGCAACAAATTCACGTTGATCCACAAACGATGCCATGATGGCATTCATGTTCTGACGCAACCAAATTTCCCGCTCAACCCGCCGCTTTCCATCGTCCACAGTCGATGACTCAAAAGTCAATGACTGACTCCGACGCAATGGCGCAAAGTAAGAATCGATTCCCTCAAAAAGTTTGCGCATCGCACTCTCGGTTTTATCGAGGTACTCAATGGCTGTCTGCATTAATTTTCCTCCGTTTAACGTGTGGCACGGAATTAAAGCCAGTGTAGGGTGCAATAAGCGTAGCGCATTGCACCAAATAACCACCATCCGGTGCAATGCCCGTTGGTTATTGCGCCCT
>JBAQWL010000274.1:0-2998 GCA_049298895.1 Gallionella sp. | reverse complement strand
TATTGGCCGCCTCAGTTGAGGTCGGTTCTCGTGATGTGGCCAGCCTTACAAAGGTAGTAAAGTTGTTTGAATTTGCATATTCTGTAGCATCGTGAACACCCATTCTGGGCGAACGTGAACAGTAATTCTGAAGAACCGTGAACACCTATTCTGCTCGAACGTGAACACTTTTTGCCATTCACCAGAATGAGTGTTCACGATGCCAGAATCACCGTTCACGATGTCAGAACCCTCGCGTGGTTTGTGCTGGAACTTAACCTGTAATTGCTGGAGCATCCCTGAATTTTGGAGGGGTTATGCCAGCAGCAAGGAGTTCCATGCGCAAGATCAAAGATGTGCTTCGTCTCAAGCACGAAGCCAATTTAAGTTGCCGGCAAATTGCCGCCAGTTTGAAGCTGTCAGTCGGTGCCATTTCCAAATATACGAAAGCGGCTGAGGCAGCGGGGTTGTCATGGCCGCTGCCAGCGGAAATGGATGACACCACGCTGGCAGCACGCTTGTTTCCGCCACTCGCATCAGCCCGCGAGCATGCCATGCCTGACTGTGCCCACATCCACCGGGAGCTCAAGCGCAAAGGCGTGACGCTGATGCTGCTGTGGGAAGAGTATCAGGCATCCTGTGCGGGTCAGGCATACCAGTATGCGCAGTTCTGCGTGCATTACCGCCAGTACAGCAGCCGCCTCAAACTCTCCATGCGGCAAACCCACAAAGTCGGCGAGAAACTGTTCGTCGACTACAGCGGTGACGGCATCCCCATCGTCGATCCGCAGACCGGCGAAATACGTCTCGCACAAGTCTTCGTCGCGGTGCTGGGCGCGTCAGGCTATACCTTCGCGGAAGCCACCATGAGCCAGCGGCTGCCGGACTGGATCGGCTCGCATGTCAGGGCATTCGAATTCTTTGGCTGCCTGCCGGAAATCGTGGTGCCGGACAACCTCAAATCAGCCGTGACCAAGCCCTGCCGCTACGAACCTGAACTCAACGCCAGCTACGCCGACATGGCGGGACATTACGGCGTGGCGATCATCCCGGCGCGCCCCTACAAGCCGAAGGATAAAGCCATGGTCGAACTGGGTGTGCTGCTGGTGCAGCGCTGGATCACCGCCCGCCTGCGCCGCCACACCTTCTTCAGCCTGCACGAGTTGAACCGCCACATTGCACAGCTGCTGCAAGGCTTGAACAATCGCCCCTTCCAGAAGAACAAAATGGAATCCCGCCGCTCGCAGTTCGACAGCCTCGATCGGCCCGCTATGCGGCCACTTCCCGCACAGTCTTACGAGTTTGCGGAATGGCTGAAGGCGCGGGTCAATATCGACTATCACATCGAAGTGGATCAGCACTATTACAGCGTGCCGTTCCAGCTTGCCAAGACCCAACTGGACGTCCGCCTGGCCGAGTCGATGGTGGAGGTGTTGCACAAGGGGCAGCGTGTCGCCTCGCATGCCAGGAGTCATCTGGCGTGGAAACACACCACGGTGACAGCGCACATGCCCAAGGCACACCAGAAGCATCTGGAGTGGACACCACAGCGCCTGTTGAACTGGGGGGAGCGCATCGGGCCTGCCACCTGTTCCGTCATCCGCCGCCTCATGGAAGACAAGCCGCATCCAGAGATGGGCTATCGCTCCTGTCTGGGCGTGTTCAGCCTGTCCAAGCGCTATGGCGAAGACAGGCTGGAAGCGGCATGCGCACGGGCGCTCACCATCGGGTCGCCGAAACGCAAGACGGTGCAGTCAATTCTGGAGGCGGGGCTGGATCGTTATGCAGAGCTGTTTCCTGCGGCTGCCGCGCCATTGCCCGCCCATGCAAATGTGCGCGGGCCGGAGTACTACCACTAAACCGGATCGCCGCACACCGGCGCGCACGGTGCGCGCAGGCGATGCATCACATCACACCAACACCATTTCAACCCACAGAAAGGATTCACCATGTTGCACCAACACACCCTGACCACACTCAAAACGCTCAAGCTGCCCGGCATGGCGGCGGCGTTCGAAGAACAATTCACCCTGCCCGCCACGCAATCGCTATCGTTTAATGACCGCTTCGGGCTGATCGTCGACCGGGAAGCAAGCCACCGCGACAACCAGAGGCTCGGGCGCTTGCTGAAGAGCGCACGGTTAAAACATAACGCCTGCGTGGAGGACATCGACTACCGTTCCGGTCGCGGGCTGGACAAGGCGGTGATGGCCAGCCTGATCGATTGCGAATGGATCAGGCAAGCGCAAAATCTGATCCTGACCGGATTGACCGGCTGCGGCAAAACCTGGCTCGCGTGTGCGCTGGGCAATCAGGCATGCAGGCAAGGAATGTCCGTGCTGTACGTCCGAACCTCGCGGCTCTTGGAAGAAATGAAACTGGCGCACGGCGATGGCAGCTTCCGCAAACGGCTGATGCAAATTGCCCGGATTGACCTGCTTATCCTGGACGACTGGGGCGTATCAACCTTGACCCAATCCGAGCGGCAGGACTTGCTCGAACTCATCGATGACCGCACCAGAAAATCCACAATCATCACCAGCCAGATACCGGTCAAGGCATGGCACGATGTCATCGGCGAACCCACCCTCGCGGACGCGATTCTCGACCGCATCGTCCACCGCGCCCACACCATAAAATTAACCGGAGAATCCATGCGAAAACCCAAGAAAACTTGACCCAACGTGAACACCTGAAGTAAAAACCAACCACCAGCACAACACGCCGTTCAGGTGTTCACGTTCGAGCAGAATCACTGTTCACGTTCGGCAGAATACGCAGCCATGTTTCAGAGAGCAGAAGACAGAGGACAGAAGACAGACGATTTGTCGCGGTTTGCGCCGCGTATTTTTATTGCTTGATCGCTCTGATGCAGTGCATGGGAACAACGAAACTGCCCATCCGATATCCAGAACTCGTCAGCGAGGTGACAGTTTTCGGCAGTTGCATTGCTGGTTATCAACGTCGCGCACAACGATGCCCATAATCAAATGTGTGCGGTTTTGACGTGCAGCGACAC
>JBAQWL010000273.1:0-6193 GCA_049298895.1 Gallionella sp. | reverse complement strand
ATATTGGCGGACTGTAGTAAGCCACCAATCATCCAGATCTATTTGTAGCTCTGAATCGCCGCCGAATCACTGGATACGCTCCATGGCATACCTTTTAAGCCGAACGGCTTGGTTTACTTTTCAATATTGCACAGTTGAGTAAGTTTTATTGCAGACATAATACTGGCCTAAGGATTTGTGCCTTCAGTATTCCATCGTTGTACGGCTTTTGTAGCGCAGTCCTTTAGTGCGGGTGGGTATTCAGGTAGAATGCGCGCCTTTGATGAACGCAGAGAAAAAATGATCACAGGCAGCATGGTAGCAATCGTTACGCCTATGCACCAGGACGGCAGTCTCGACCTGGACGCGTTCCGTGGATTGATCGATTTTCATATCGAACAGGGGACAAATGGCATTGTGGTGGTCGGCACGACCGGTGAATCACCCACCGTGGATGTGGCCGAACATGAGATGTTAATCCAGGTGGCAGTGGAACATGCTGCGAAACGCATTCCCATCATTGCCGGTACCGGTGCTAATTCGACCACAGAAGCGATTGAGCTGGCATCGTTCTCAAAAAATGCCGGCGCGGACGCTTCGCTCACGGTGGTTCCCTATTATAACAAGCCTACCCAAGAAGGCTTGTATCAGCACTTCAAGACCATTGCTGAGGCAGTGGACATGCCGCACATCCTGTATAACGTGCCGGCGCGCACGGTTGCTGATATGAGCAACGAAACGGTGTTGCGTTTGGCGCAGATACCCAACATCGTCGGTATCAAGGATGCGACTGGCAACATCGAGCGCGGCAGCGATCTTCTGATGCGTGTCCCGAAGAATTTTGCGGTGTATAGCGGCGACGATGCCAGCTCGCTGGCATTGATGCTGCTTGGCGCGCTTGGCACAATTTCTGTGACGGCGAACGTTGCGCCCAGGCTGATGCACCATATGTGTGTCGCCGCGCTGAACGGCGAAGTTGTCAAGGCGCGAGAGATCAATTTCCGGCTGCTAGGCCTGCATCGCGGTCTGTTCGTTGAAGCTAATCCCATCCCGGTGAAATGGGCCGTGGCACGCATGGGGAAAATTAAAAACACACTGCGCCTGCCGCTCACGCCGCTGTCCTTGGACTCACAGCATGAGGTCGAGGCAGCGATGCGTCAGGCCGGTGTAATCTAGCACGACCTTAATTTATCGGTAGTATTAGTGGAGAGAATCAATGAAAGTTTCACAAATCTGGATTGCCGGTGTAGTGCTGTTTGCGCTGCTGGGTTGCAGTGCGCTGGTAACGGATGAGGCGATTGACTATCGTGCCGGAGGGGCGCAGATTCCAAAATTGGAGGTGCCGCCCGATCTGACTACGCCAGGTACTGATGAGCGCTACAAGGTTCCAGGCGATGGCGCGGCCCCGAGCGCAGTCGAAGGGGTTGCCACCTATTCCGATTACAACAAGGGTGGCGCTGCTCAAGGTCGCGGTGCAAGTGTGGTATTGCCGGAAGTGCCGGGTGTGCGACTGGAGCGGGATGGCGCGCGGCGTTGGCTGGTAGTGAGTGATAATCCAGATAAAGTCTGGTCTATAGTCGAAGCGTTCTGGCAGGAGACTGGCCTAACCATTATGAGTGAAGAACAGGCAGCGGGTGTTCTGGAAACCGACTGGGCGGAAAATCGCGCCAAGATTCCGAAGAGTGCAATACGAAATGTACTCGGCAAAGTGTTCGATAGACTCTATTCGTCCGGCGAGCGCGATCAATATCTCACTCGTTTGGAGCACAGCAAGGACGGTGTGAGCACCGAGGTATATATCACTCATCGCGGCATCAAACAGGTGTTTTCTGAAGATAAAACTTCCTCAGAATGGCGCGTGCGCGCCAATGATCCCGAGATGGAGGCGATCATGTTGCAACGTCTGATGGTGCGTTTCGGTGCCAGCGAAGTACAAGCAAGCAGTGCAGTGATTCAAGCGGAGGTGCCGGTGGCAAGCAGCGTACCAGCGAGTAGTACATCAGAACCGGCAGGGACGTCCAGCCTGCGCGAAGTTTCCGGTGGCGACCTCGTCATTGTAGTGAACGATACATTTGATAGGGTTTGGCGCAGGACGGGACTGGCTATTGAGAGCGCAGGTTTGGGCCTGGAAGATAAGGATCGAGATATGGGCACTTATTTCTTGCGCCCGATTAAAGTCCAGAGCAGTTGGCTGGATAAGTTGAAGTTCTGGAAGAAAAGCGAGTATGCAGAGAAAAGTTACCGAGTGTATGTTAAGGATGGTGGTGCCGTATGCGAAGTTTCAGTCACTGACCAGCACGGGGCAAGCAGCAAGGTGACGAAACAGCTGACCGAGTCGATCTATAAGGACATCAATCAGTAAATCTATCCCATTTTCATCATTCTTGCGCAGTAAGGAGGATGGGTTAGCTGACACAAGTCATGGAATAGGAATCAGGTTGTGAGATTCTCTTCATTGGGTAGTGGTAGCGAAGGCAACGCCCTGCTGGTCGCAGTTGATCAGACGCTGGTGCTGATGGACTGCGGCTTTGGTTTGCGGGACACCGTCACGCGGTTGGCGCGACTGGGCATAACTCCCGAACAGTTGGGCGGGATCGTCGTTACCCACGAGCATGGCGATCACATTGGCGGTGTGGCGCGGCTGGCGCGCAAATTCAATCTCCCTGTCTGGCTCACACACGGCACGTTGCGCAGTCAAGCGAAAGCTTTTGCGGGTATTGAGCAACTCCACGAGGTCGATCCACACCAGTCGTTTACTATCGGAGATATGGAAATTATTCCCTATTCCGTCCCTCATGATGCAGCTGAGCCAGTGCAATTTGTTTTCAGCGACGGCGCGCGGCGGCTGGCCGTATTGACCGATACCGGATGTAGTACGGCGCATATCGAGCAGACACTGAGCGGTTGTCATGCCCTCGTGTTGGAATGTAATCATGACAGCAATATGCTGATAAAGAGTGATTATCCCTATAGCTTGAAGCAGCGCGTGGGCGGGCGCTTCGGGCATCTGAGCAATCAGGAAGCTGCCGACATCCTGTCTGCGCTGGATTCAAGCAATTTGCAGCATCTGATCGCCGCGCATCTCAGCCGCAAAAATAATACGCCTGAGCTTGCTGTGCGTGCTTTGAGCAGTGCGGTAGGCTGTGAAGAAAGCTGGGTGGGCGTGGCGACGCAGGAGGAGGGTTTTCCTTGGCGTGAAATAGCCTGAGATCAGGGTGCAAAAATCGGAGCGGTAGAAATAATAAAGCCAACTCGTGTCGGTTTTATTGCGCGGATCAGGGAGAGATGTTCATTTCTTCATCGCTTCAGCAGGGTGAAGGCCGGCAACTTGGTTGAGCGATTTACCTTTATAACCCCGTCTGAGTAGAAGATATACCCGGATGGGAAGACGCCCACATTTCCATGAAACGCGATTTTAGGGCACGCGCATTTTCAGGATCGTGCACTCCCAGAATACCGTGCGGATCGTCAAAGTGAAAGCGGCGCACAAAATGCGCATCATCCGCAACGGAGAACGGCTCGGTGATATGCTGGAGATGTTTCGGAGTCTGATAAATGAACATGCTGGTGCCAAATTGGCGTAGCAACATCATCATGCGCGGGCACATCGTCGATAGATAGCGTGTGTCGTGAGTCAGTACAAACAGTCGATGGGAGGGGCTAGCGAGCAAAAAATTCTTCAGAATCGTATAGCGTGCTTCATTATTGAATCCCAGACTATCATAATTTTTTTCGAACAGGTATAAATTATCTGCCGCCAACTTGCACAGCTTGTCGATGGCATCAGTGTAATCAACAATGCCGTTGAGCCTAGTGTGCTGCAAAGTATAACTACCCATGATTTTCTCCTAACGATGAACGGGGGGAAATATAGCCGTCAAGGTACCATTGGTAAAGCAGTTCTACCGACTTGGCCGAGATTTCTGGCAGGGTGAACAGTTCGCGTTCATCAGCCAGAGTGCGCAGCGCAGGATAGTCTGGCTGGGATGGCTGATGTACTTCGCCGTTCATGAATATCCAGCCAGCATGACACAACATCTGACTCTTTAAGTCCAGCATCAAGCCCAGCTTTAATATTTCCTGCCGGAATCTGGATGCGCTCAATGCCGGTTCGGGTGCCTCGAAAAAGACATGTGGCTTGGGTTCACTTAAATAACAGCCGAGGAAATTCGCGATGTCATCCATATCCCAGCGCACTTGCTCAATAGCCTGCGCCACTTGATGTAGCATTGCCGTACTGATCTCTGAAGGGTGTGGCTGTGCTTTTAAATCCGGGTCGGCATATATACCACCTACTTTGATGCGATCCTGTAGGTATACCAGAAATTGCTCGGCCAGTTCCTGATAGGAAGGCGCTCGGAAGCCGATGGAATATGTCATGCAGTCGTCTTCGGCGACGCCGTGGTGCGCGCAATGCGGCGGCAGGTACAGCATGTCGCCTGGCGCCAGCACCCATTCCTGTTCTACCCGAAAGTCCTGCAAAATGCGTAGCGGCGCTCCTTCCAACAAATTAAGGTCGGACTGTGTGGAAATCTGCCAGTGACGGTGGCCCAAACCTTGCAGCAAAAATACGTCGTAGGAATCGAAGTGCGGCCCGACCCCGCCCCCCTTGGGCGCGTAGCTCACCATTAAATCATCCAGGCGGGCATGAGGGATGAACGAGAAATACTTGAGCAGCTCAGCTGCTGCGGGCAGGTAATGATTTGCCCCTTGCACCAGTACCGTCCATTTCGCTTTCCCTAAATTATCGAAATCTTCAGGCTCGAACGGTGCATGGTGGAGCTCGAATTTTCCGCGAAACTGTGTCACCAAACGTGCTTGTACGTCTTCTGCACACGCCAGTTCCAATAACTGCCTGCGATCAAGCAAATCGCCAAACTGTGGGAATGCCTGGCGGATGAGCAACGGCTTCTTTTGCCAATAGTCGCGCAAAAATTCGTTGGCGGTTAGTCCGCCGAGCAGCGTAAGACGGTTTTTCATCGCATCGATTATAGCTCCCCCATGTATCAGTCGGGCAGGATGAAAAAACTTTTATAAAGCGGCAGAAAAGTGTTTAAAATGCTGCACGGGGGATTACCAATGCTGTTAGAACAACTTACTACCGGAATGGAGGCACCGCACTTCGAGTTGCCGGATGCCGACATGCAGGCTTTCAGTCTCACATCACAACAGGGCAAAAAAAATGTCGTGCTGTATTTCTATCCTAAAGACGACACTCCCGGTTGCACCATGGAGGCCAATGAATTTAGTGGTCTCGAAGAGGAATTCGCCAAATTCGACACTATCGTAATCGGTGTCAGTCGCGATGATTGTCTGAGCCATGCCACGTTCCGAGATAAATACGGCCTGTCAGTGCTGCTGCTCTCTGATCCGGATGCCCGCGTCTGCAAACGCTATGGCGTGATGTACGAAAAGGAGGTGGATGGGCATAAAAAAGTTTCTATCAAACGCTCCACATTCTTGATCGATCGGCAAGGCAAGTTGTGCCATGTCATGTATGGCGTCCAAGCGCACGGGCATGCTCAGGAAGTACTTAATCTGATCAAAGAGTTGAAATGAAAATCGCAAAAGACACCGTAGTTTCGCTGAGCTATGAATTGTTCGACACGACCGGCGAGTTGTTGGAAAAAGTTGAAGCCCCGATCAGCTACCTGCATGGCGGCTACGATGGCATTTTCCCGCTGGTTGAAGAAGCCTTGCACGGCAAGAAAATCGGCGATAGATGCAGTGTCACCCTGCAGCCCGATGATGCCTTCGGTGAATACGACCACGACTTGGTGGAAGTCGAAGCGCGCAGCTCCTTCCCGAAAGAGGTCAATGTTGGCATGCAATTCGAGGGTGGCCCGGAGGACGCCGATGATGATGACTATCTGCTCTTCACCGTGATAGAAGTGACTGAAGACGAAGTAACAGTGGACGGCAATCATCCGCTGGCAGGCAAGACGCTTACTTTCAACTGCACCGTGACGGGTGTACGTCCAGCCACTGCAGAAGAACTGGAGCATGGGCATGTGCATGAGGGTGGTGAAGGCGTCCACCTTCATTGAAAAAACCTCTGTAAAACTATTGATGAAACCACTGCTAAAACTACTAGAGTCCGTTGACATATGAAATATAATGACACCATCTCGTTAAGGAGGATAGTGCCATGGCAAGGAAACTACTACGTGATGACCAATACAAACGAATTGCCGACATGCTGCCCGCACAACCT
>JBAQWL010000272.1:0-6040 GCA_049298895.1 Gallionella sp. | reverse complement strand
GTTCACGGAATGGCCCGATCTCCCTGGCGACGAATTCAGGATTTGTGTATTGGGAAGCAAATCGGTGCTCGCAGCACTCGAATCAGTCAAGAAAAAACAACTAAAAGAACACCCGATACGTATCACAAATATTACTTCTGAATCTCAAGTTCAGTCCTGCCAAGTGTTGTTCGTCGGTAGATCAGAGCATGCATCCATCAACAACTTGGCCAATGAAATCGGCAATGCACCGGTAATGGTAGTCTCTGAAGAAAATGGCTACGACCCTAAAAATGTCACCATCTCTTTGGTTGCACAACAAGGTCGGATCGCCTTCAAGATCAATCGCACCGCAGCACTGGAAAATTCATTAACGGTCAGTTCCAAACTACTCAAACTTGCCCTGCAGGTGTACTGAACCGCGTCATGTTAGAGCACTTTAAAAAACTCACCATCGGAAAAAAACTACAAGCGATTAACCTGCTGATCGTCGGGCTGGTCACTTTGCTGATCACGACAAACCTCGGCTTCTACATGTTCGGCTCGCTACTGGATAGCTATGAAACGAAAGTTTCCACCCTGTCCGGCGTACTTGCGGAAAACCTGGATTCAGCCTTGTTGTTCAACGATGCCAAGGCTGCGCAGGATGTACTCAAGAGTTTGCACTCGGTTCCGGATGTGTCCCACGCGACGATATACGACATATCAGGTCATATGTTCGCCAGTTATGCCAGTGCAAACAACCCGATCAAATTCCCCGTGGATTTCGATCCATCTAAATTTGCTCAAAAACCGCGGCTCGGTCAACCCTTTCTGGGTTACGCTATACCGATACTGGGCGTAGGTCAAAAACCGGATCAAATCGGCACCCTCACCATGCATTTGGATTTATCCAACGCCTATATTGCCTTCTATAAACAGATAGGGTTGGTGCTGCTGGGTGGGTTGTTCGTACTGATCGCGGTTTCCACGCTGCTTTCCAAACTGCAGGAAGTCATTACTCAGCCCTTGCTCAATTTGACCAATGTCATGAGCAGAGTCGGCAAGGAAGGGGATCTTACTGCGCGGGCCGACCCTTCCAGCCAGGACGAGATCGGGGAAATGGCCAGCACATTTAACCAAATGGTCGAAAAATTATCACAACGCGAAGCTTCACTGCATATAGAGCTTAATGAACGCCGTCATATCGAGGAAAAGCTCTCTGAAATCGCACACTTTGACCCTATCACCAACCTGCCAAACCGTCATTCGTTCGAAAATCAGATCGCCAGGGTACTACTTAATTACAAGTATAACCTTGAAAAATTCGCACTGATGTACATTGACCTGGATAACTTCAAATATGTGAACGACACATTCGGACATCATGTCGGTGATCTGCTGCTGGGCAGGATCGGCGAGCGCATGCGCAAAGTACTGCGCCAGGTGGATTTTGTCGCACGACTGGGTGGCGATGAGTTTGTAATCATCATGCGCGACTTTACCGACAATTCCCAAATCAATGAGGTAGCAGAAAAGATTCTTGCGGCTCTGCAAACACCGTTCAGTTTGGATGGCCGCGAAGTGTTTATCAGTGCATCGATTGGTATTTCAATCTGTCCCACCAACGGAAAAGATGGCGAAACTTTGAAACGCCAGGCAGACAGTGCAATGTACCTCGCCAACAATTCTGGCAAAAATAATTTTAAGTTCTACCGTGACGAAATGTCACACACACAAAAAAATCGCATCCATATCGAATCGTCATTGCGACGCGCACTGGAAAACAACGAAATCGTTGTTTATTATCAGCCTATTGTAGAGATCGCCAACGAAAAAATCGTCGGTTTCGAAGCCCTGGTGCGCTGGATAAGGCCTGATGGAGTAATCGTGGGGCCGGATGATTTCATTCCTTTGGCAGAGGAAATCGGCCTGATCATTGATATCGGAAAGTTTGTGCTCAATGCCGCGACAGCTCAAACAGCAATTTGGGTGGATCAATTCGGACTGTCTTTCACGTCGGTCAACTTCTCATCCAGACAATTCAAGCAACACAACGTTGCTAGTGACATATACAACGCATTGGAGAGCGCGCGGCTCCAGCCTGCCAATTTTGAAATGGAAATCACTGAATCGGTTCTGATGGACAACACGCATGACAGCATAAATTTACTGGATCAGTTGATCGGCAAGGGTATGGGCATCTCGATTGATGATTTCGGGACTGGTTATTCATCACTCAGTTATATAACCAGCTTCCCGATCAGCAAAATCAAAATCGACCAAAGTTTTGTCGCCAAGTTACCCATGGACAAAAACTCTCTCGCCGTGGTGACCGCGATCATCGGATTGGCCAACTCACTGAAGTTGAAAATTGTGGCTGAAGGCATAGAAACTGACGAGCAACTCGCCTGTCTGACAAGTCTGGGCTGCCAATACGGGCAGGGATATCTGTTCAGCAAGCCTGTATCCTCCATCGAGGCTACCAAGATACTTGAGTCACGCGTCTCCCGCGCCACATAGACCGGCTCCACTCGCCGCTATTCCGGTTTGACGTGGCTTGTCTCGAAGCTCTAAACTCGTCGCCATCCCATAACGAGCCCCCTCCCAACCCCTGCCCCCTGACAAGGGAGGGGTTGGGAGAGGTTAGTATCCTGTAACGAGTTCCCTTTTTATATCATGAAATTTCGGAAACCTTAATGAGCCAAACTCTATACAACGTCATCCACCAGGCCGAGCAAATCATCCTCGGCAAGCCGCAGCAAATCCGTTTGGCACTCACTTGTATTTTGGCGCACGGCCACTTGCTCATCGAAGACCTCCCTGGGGTCGGCAAGACTACGCTGGCGCACGCACTCGCGCGCACGCTAGGACTGCAATTCCAGCGCATCCAGTTCACCAGCGACCTATTGCCAGCGGACATCCTTGGTGTATCGGTATATCAGCGGGCCAGTGGGGATCAAATCAGCGGCGAGTTCAAATTCCACCCAGGCCCGATCTTCGCGCAAATGATTTTAGCGGATGAAATAAATCGCGCCACACCCAAGGCGCAAAGTGCGCTTTTGGAAGCAATGGAGGAACGGCAGGTGACCACCGAGGGCATCACACGCGTGCTGCCCGCCCCGTTTTTTGTTATCGCTACACAAAATCCATCCAATCAAATTGGCACCTTCCCACTGCCCGAATCTCAGCTCGACCGTTTTCTAATGCGCATCCAGATAGGTTACCCGGACGCGCAGGCGGAGCGCGGCCTGCTGTCTGGCGTAGATCGACGCGAAATCGTCGCACAGCTCAGCCCAAAAATTGAAAGTAACGAACTGCTGGCACTGCAAAAACGCGTCAAGGAAATGTTCGTCTCGCCTGTGCTGCTTGATTATGTGCAAGCAATCTTGCGCTATACCCGCACATCGACTCGCTACACCCACGGACTATCTCCACGCGCGGGACTCGCGCTCCTCTCTGCCGCCCGCGCTTGGGCGCTGCTGGATGAACGCGATGCCGTTATCCCCGAAGATGTGCAGGCTGTGTTGCCCGGCGTGGTCAGCCACCGCCTGCAGACGATCGGCAAATACACCACGCAAAATAGCGATGCACTGGTACAGGAATTGATTGAGGCGGTAGCGATTCCGTGACCTTCTCCTAACCGTCTAATATCTTCTGCGAGCGGGACACCAAGGCTAGGGAAGAGAAAAATCAACGACATGCTGGCTAAATTAAAAACTCGATTCCGCACTTGGCTGTTCAGACTTAAAATTGACAGCGGAACTGTCGTTCTTACGCAACGCCGCATCTTCATCCTGCCCACCAAACAAGGTTTGGCACTGGCCGTTGTGCTGTTGCTGATGTTGTTTGGCAATATTAACTATAACCTGAGTCTCGGCTATGTACTGACATTTTTGCTGGCAATGATGGCGGTAATGTCGATGCTGCACGCGTTTCGCAATATGGCACACCTTGAGATTCGCGCTGGCCGTGCAGAACCCGTGTTCAACGGCGAAACCGCACATTTTCTGCTGCACCTAAATAATCACAACAGGTTGTCGCGCTATCAACTTTGTTTGGCACAAACCGGTAAATCGCTTGAGACAGCCACTCCTGAGCCGCTGAGGTTTGACGCGCCCGCCCAACAAAACACTGAGGTCGTGTTTCCCCTACTTGCCACGCAACGCGGTTGGCTGAAGTTGGGCAGATTAACGCTGCACACCGAATTCCCGCTCGGCCTGTTCCACGCATGGTCTTATCTACACTTCGACATGCGCTGCCTGATCTATCCCAAACCCCTGAGCATCGCGCCATTACCTTTTGGCGATTCGCCGGATGGCACAGGAAAACGCAGCATAGCCGGGGATGACGATTTCGGCGGGCTGCGTAAATACAACGCGGGCGATGCCCTACCACGCATAGATTGGAAAGCCTTCGCACGCGAACGAGGGTTACAGGTAAAACAATTTACCACCCCGCTTGGTGAAGAGTTATGGTTGGATTTTTCCGATACCCCGGATCGTACCGAGGATGAGAAATTAGCGCGCATGGCACGCTGGATACTGGATGCAGAGGCACAAAGTTTGCGTTACGGACTGCGTTTGCCGGATGGCGAATTGCTACCCAGTAACGGTATCGCGCATCGCGATGAATGCCTGCGCAGGTTGGCACTATTTGGAGTTAATGAGTTCCCAAAATGATACACGGCCATTTTCAAATTCCGTCATTCCTGCGTAGCGAGCCAAGGTATTTTTTTGTCAGCTTAGCCAAAATTTATTTTTTCGATGGATGCCTGCTTGAGCAGGAATGACACGGGTATGAACAAATCTCTAACCTACGGACTGCTACTCAGCATTTTTTTGGTCATCGCGCCGCACACCGACCATTTGCCGCTTTGGGTCAGCACGCTGTGCAGCGCCTTACTGCTATGGCGCACCTATCTCACCTACACGGGAAATTCGCTGCCAAAACGCTGGCTACTGTTGCTGATTACAGGTGCCAGCGTAGCCGCTCTCGCTATCAACTTTCGTACCCTGTTTGGACGCGAGGTGGGTGTAACGCTTTTGGTGCTGCTTGCTGCACTCAAACTCATGGAACTTTACACGAAGCGCGATGCGATAGCACTTATCTATCTGGCCTTATTCATTATCATCACCAACTTTTTCTATTCGCAGAGTATTCCCGCCGCGCTGTATATGCTCGCCACACTGTTCGTTATTACCAGCACCTGGATACAGTTACATGGTCAACATATCGCTCTTAATCCACGCTTACGTATCTCTTCGATATTGCTGCTGCAGGCCATTCCACTCACGCTGATATTGTTTATTCTGTTTCCCCGTGTGCAAGGCCCACTGTGGGGTTTGCCGCAAGATGCGTATTCGAGCAGCGGTCTTGATGACAAGATGGCTCCGGGCAGCTTAAGCCGCTTGAGCTTGTCTGAAGCAGTCGCATTCCGCGTCAGCTATAAGGATCAACCACCGCGCCGTGAACATATGTACTGGCGCGGACCCGTTCTATGGAACTTCGACGGACACACTTGGGAACCGGGTAGCACCTTACAGACTACCGCACCGCAATTCACTGAACTTAATCAGACTATCGATTACACCGTCACGTTGGAACCACACAATAAAACCTGGCTGTTCGCGCTTGATGTGCCAGATAAAACCTCGCTGCCGATGCCCCCTGCTAACGTAAACCTTAGTTATGATTTTCGGCTGTACAACAAAAAACCGGTCATTGCGCGGTTGCGCTACGATGCACGTTCGCACCTGATCTATCGCGCCAACGTGCAAGAATCTGAGCGGCAAATTCTGCGCGCCTTGCAACTGCCGAAAAATTTCAATCCTCGCACGCTACAGCTTGCTGCCATGTGGCGAGCAGACAGCGCAAATGATGATGCGCTAATCCGCACGGCACTGTCATATTTCAACCAGCAAGGTTTTGAGTACACGCTGGAGCCGCCACCACTTGGCATCAATAGCATTGACGAGTTTCTGTTCGAAACAAGACAAGGATTTTGCGAACATTACGCCTCGACTTTCGTGTTTTTGATGCGCGCCGCCGGCATTCCGGCGCGTGTGGTTACGGGCTACCA
>JBAQWL010000271.1:0-3665 GCA_049298895.1 Gallionella sp. | reverse complement strand
CGGGTGAGGTGTGTGTAGTTCATTTGTGTAATTTCGACTGGCTGGTCAAAAAGGCATGGATGCTACCGCATCCCGCCCACCTGACCTGCGTTACTCAAAATTGCACTTCATTCCTGAATTCGCCGGTGGTTAATCCTTATATAGCTGGAATCATAGGTAGATGGATGCCTTGATGAGTACATTTTTTTCATAAGGCAATCACTAAGGCAATGCAGCAACCCAGATTTTATCATCTGTCGCTGAGTAGGCCAATTTAAAAAATAACCACAAGCGAACTGGCTCTAGTATCTCCCTCAAAGTCGGGACCTACTGTAGACTGGAACTGGATTTTCTGGCAAGTATTTATGTGCGATTTGCAAAGCCTGTTCTTGTCCAGCACAGCTCGCCATTTCAAAGTTGGCTCGCCCTAGTGGTATCGTTATTATTTGTTGAGTTGTAATTCAACGGGGAAGGAACGCCAGACCTTCGAGACCGGGATCGACACTTGATGCTTAATGGCCAGATCGGGGCACTGAATCAGCTTGCCGCTGATCTTGCACAGTCCTGAATGACAACACCCAAACAGGCAAGGACGATCGCTGACAATGCATGAGCCACCAAGATGGCACAAAGGCAGCCGACATTCGACCCTGCGCAACCATAGCCCCTGAATTTTTTCATGTTATTTGCACATTTTTTCGGGGCATTGAGCTATCATTTGGCCATGGCTGGCAGAAAATTGGAATGAATCAACGTTTAATTTGAAAGGTGACCATAATGGATTCCCAAACCCGTACTCTGGCACTGGCGGTAATCGCAGCTGTGATCTTGTGGCTGCTGGGCGGTTTCGTAGTGAATAATGTTCTCGGCATCATTTTCGTGATGACAGGCATCTTCATTGTCGGACTGTCTGGAGGTAGTATTATGAATACGCCCACTCCACACCCCCATAACAAGTGATATACCGGCGGCGCACGCGCATTTTAATACCAGAAATCAACGTGCCGGTAGCAGCTCAACTTGCTTCAGAAAATTGCTAAGCGGCAAAATATCATATTCATTCGCCCAAGTACCAATACTTGAGCCAAGATTCCGGACATGAAGAATTCGCCATCTGTCGAAGAAATTAATAGCCTCTTCAGCAACAGTGATCCGAAAGAGGTCTGGCTCAAGGCATCTGCCGTCATCAAGCTTATCAAGCCCACATTTAACTTCATCATCGCGCAAACTTCTTTCAATGACGTGGTACGTTTATTCCGCGGCGAATATCTTGGCTATTGCCCGATCAAAACGCCTTACCACAACCTTAACCACACCCTGGACGTTTTCTTGTGCGCAGTTCGGCTGATGCATGGAGTGCATATTTCAGGCACCCAACTAGCCGACGATGATATGAACTTGATCATGATGGGCGCGCTGATGCACGATATTGGTTATGCGCAGCGCACTGGCGAGGAGTCGGGTACCGGTGCACAGTACACTTTGACCCATGTCGACCGTGGCATAGAATTCATGCAGCGTTATGCTATCGAGCAGGGCTTCCCCCCCAATCTGGCAGGCCGCCTGAAATTTATTATCCGCTGCACCAACCCGGCGGAAATAATACCTGAGATCAATTTTCCGGACGAACGCACCCACCTGCTCGGACAGCTTGTCAGTAGCGCCGATTTGACCGGGCAGATG
Source organism: Gallionella sp. (assembly GCA_049298895.1). Lineage (GTDB taxonomy): Bacteria > Pseudomonadota > Gammaproteobacteria > Burkholderiales > Gallionellaceae > Gallionella. The sequence continues at coordinate 2,003 of JBAQWL010000271.1, read as the reverse complement.
GCTGACCGCACCTACCTAGAAAAATTACTGTTTCTGTACCTGGAGTTCGAGGAGGCACATTTTGGAAACTACCAGAACGTCCACGACATGCTGGCCAAAACCCAGGATTTCTACACAACTATCCGCAAGAAGCTAGAGGTTGATCTGGGCGGTTACCATACCAAACTGGTTTTTCATTTCAAGGATTACTACGGTATCGAGAAAAATTACTATCTGGAGTCGATCGAGAAAAACATCGCTTACCTGAACAAGGTGACTAAACAAAGCGAAGAAAAGCATCTTGGCATGCTGAAGCGTGGTGGCATCGCAGAGAAATCAGAACCCCTGCTTACACATAAAAATCAGCCATGAGAACTGGGTTGCATATTTTCTGCATCAACCGTCACGAAATTAAATATTCAAGTGTATTTGCCGTTTCCCACGTGTTGTAGATGCAAGTTGCTGATTTGCAGTCCGACCGGAAATGAAACGAGCCTTAGGGAAACACTGGAAAAGTCCATGCACCCTGAGTTTGTCGAAGTGCAGGCAAGCTAACGCATTGTTTGTCACTAGACCTCCATGCATGGTTCGACAAACTCATCACCAAAGGCAGAATTTATTCGGTGTTTCCTTGGCATTTAAGCAGCCAAGAATGCATACAGCAGCATCCATCGCGCAAACTAAAAGGCCAACCTCACGGTTGGCCTTTTACCATGGTCAATCTGGGATATTGATCCTGGATTAAGCGCGTTTTTTAAATTCGTTAGTGCGTGTATCAATTTCGATCTTGTCGCCGATCTCAATGAACGCAGCCACGGGCAGCTCAAAACCAGTGTTGATCTTAGCCGGCTTCATCACCTTGCCAGAAGTGTCACCACGCACGGCTGGCTCGGTATAAATGACTTCACGCACGATGGTATTCGGCAACTCGACCGAGATCGCCTTTTCATTGTAAAACACTACCTCACATGGCATGCAGTCTTCGATGTAGTTAATGGCGTCGCCCATGTTTTCGGCTTCAATCTCGTACTGATTGTATTCGCCATCCATGAACACATACATCGGATCGGCGAAGTATGAGTAAGTCACCTCCTTGCGATCCAGCATGATCTGCTCGAATTTGTCGTCAGCGCTATACACGGTTTCCTTTGCGGATTCGGTCAGCAGATTTTTCATCTTCATCTTGACTACCGAGCCGTTACGACCAGAACGGCTGTATTCAGCCTTAAGTACGACCATGGGGTCGGTGCCGACCATGATGACGTTACCTACGCGAACCTCTTGTGCTGTTTTCATGTTTACTGCCCCTCATTTTCCAAGGCGCGCATTCTACCGATTTCCTTGTAAAAATCCAGTAGATTCAACGCCAGATTGTTTTCGGCCAATTGCTGCGTCCAATGCTGTGTGTGGCGTTCAAGCTCTCCAGATGCGGCTAAAAAGGCTGGCCACGCCTGTTCTGTCCTGTCCTCAATATTCCAGGCTTCCCACCAACCTTGTACTGCGTGGCGTGCAGATTGAGTGAGGTGCTTGTCGTATAACGCAAGGAAAGCTTTAAGCTTTTGTATATGCACTTTATCTTGCTGGGGATAAATTTGCCAGACGAAGGGCTTTCCTGCCCACAGCGCCCGCACAAAGGAGTCCTCACCGCGCACGAAATTGACATCACAAGACCACAATAGTTCGTCGTAATGCTCTTGGTCCATAAACGACAGCACTCGTACTCGCAAATTACCACGTGCATATTCATCGCCTATGCGTGGTACGGCAGCACCGAAATATTGCCCGATTTGTGGCAGGATGCGGCCTTCCGGCACCAGACACAGCACCAGCTGAGTGCCGCCTGACAATGCATCGAGCAGCCCAAACAGCGTGGGGGTTTCATAAGCAAACAACGAGATTTTCAATGTCTCTGCTGCTGGCGCTTCCATACCGATAGATTCCCAGAACGCCCGTTGCTGCGCGATTTCGCTTTGAAACGCGTCGCGCCGCACCAGTAAGTCATGCTCCAGCAGCAAACCGCCCGT
>JBAQWL010000270.1:0-14236 GCA_049298895.1 Gallionella sp. | reverse complement strand
CCACTTACTTCAGTACGCTGTTCTTTCCCCAGGAAAATCCTGTAGCGGCCTTGTTGGCGAGCCTTGCCACCTTCGGGGTCGGCATGTTGGTGCGCCCTATCGGCGCGGCAGTATTCGGCTCACTGGGGGACAAGTACGGCCGCCGCCCGGTGTTTATCGCCACGATCGTATTGATGGGACTCGCGACATTTTGCGTCGGGCTGCTGCCGACCTATGCTCAGGTCGGCATGCTGGCACCGGTATTGCTGCTGGTGTTGCGCCTGTTGCAGGGATTTTCGGTGGGCGGCGAGATTGGCGGCGCAGCTGTCTATCTGACCGAACATGCACCAACCAACAAACGCGGCATTTATACCAGCGTGCTGCAATTGATGGGCCCGCTGGGCATCATGGTGTCTACCTTGCAGGTGGTGTTGCTGCAATCGTATTTAAGCACCGAAGATTTCCAAACTTGGGGGTGGCGCGTGCCGTTCCTGGTTTCCATCTTTCTGTTGTTGATCTCGATCAAGAGCCGGGTGAATATGTATGAGTCGCCAGTGTTCCTGCATTTGCGCGAGAAGCATGCGCTGTCCAAGGCACCGCTGCGCGAATGTCTGACCAACCGCCATACGCTGGGCCGTATGGCACTGTTGTTCTTTTGCATTTCTGCCGGCGGGTCGTTGCTGTTCTTTACATCGCAAATCTTTGCCAATGTGTATTTGAAAAGCGTGGTCAGGCTGGATCCGCAGATCGCGTCGACACTGGTGCTGCTGAGCACGCTGGTGTTGTTTCCGCTGACCATTTATTTCGGCTGGCTGTCGGATCGCATCGGTCGTAGGCCGGTGCTGCTGGCCGGACTGCTGGTCGGCTGTCTGGCGATCTTTCCAGTGTTCAAAGGTTTGATGCATTACGGCAACCCCACGCTGGAGCGCTTCAACAGCGAGGCGGTGGTAGCGCTGTATGGATCGTCATGTGGCTATGACCCGTTCACTGACACGAAGAATGACTGCGAGCGCAACCAGCAGATGCTATCCAAGCTGGGTGTGTCTTACACCCTGTATCCGGCCCAGAAACATTCAGAGCAGACAGCCGATGTCACCCTGGTGCGTATCGGTAAGCACGAAGTCACTGGCTATCAACCCGACCAGCTTACACAGATGCTGAAGGCCGAGGGTTGGACAGAACAGGCCGACCCGAAGCAGACCAACCGATTCATGATCTTTTTGTTGTTGCTGATTCCAGTTATTGCCGTCGGGCTGATCACCGGCCCGCAAACCGCCACGCTGGCAGAGCTGTTTCCGGCACGCACCCGCTATACGGCGGTGGCCTTTCCGCATAATCTCAGTGCCGGCTGGATAGGCGGCATGTCGCCGTTCATGATCACGCTGCTCAGCGTGAAGGCGGGCAACCCCTTGTCAGGGATGTGGTATCCGGTAGGCTTGCTGACGGCAGCCTTCATCATCGGTCTGATTTTCCTGCCCGAGACACGCAATGTTTCGCTTGAGGACTAAGAATCTGCTGACTTTCAGCTTTACTACATTACAAAACACGTTGAGCTTATGGCACAATCGACACGATTCATTCACGCCCATTCCCAACCCCGATGCGTATTCTGATCAGCAATGACGATGGTTATTTCGCCCCCGGTTTAGTCAGCCTCGCCGAACACCTAGCCAGGATCGCCGATGTGGTGGTGGTAGCCCCCGAACGGGATCGCAGCGGGGCAAGCAATTCACTAACGCTGGATCGTCCGCTCAAACCGCGTCGTGCCGCCAATGGTTTTTACTATGTAGATGGCACGCCCACCGATTGCGTTCATCTTGCCGTCACTGGCATGTTCGAGCAGCAGCCGGACATGGTGGTATCCGGCATCAATGCCGGAGCCAACATGGGCGACGATACCATTTATTCCGGTACGGTAGCGGCGGCGACCGAAGGCTTTCTGCTCGGCATCCCCTCGATTGCGGTTTCACTGGCGGGCAGGAAATTCGCCCACTACGAGACAGCCGCCAGGGTCGCCGCCGAGTTGGTGCAACGCTTTGCCGGACATAGCCACAGTCATCCCTGGCTGCTTAACGTGAACGTACCCGACGTAGCTTATGATCAACTGCATGCCGGCCAACGGCAAAGCATGGAAGTGACGCGCCTGGGCAAACGACACAGGGCCGAATCGGTGGTGAAGGCCAGCAACCCGCATGGAGAAACGGTGTATTGGGTTGGAGCAGCGGGCGAGGCGCAGGATGCCGGGGAGGGCACGGATTTTCATGCCTTGTCGCAACAGCGTGTTTCCATCACCCCTTTGCAAATCGATCTCACTCAGTACAGTCAGCTTGACGCTGTGCGTGGTTGGCTTACCGCGGATCGAAAATGAGTACGCGGCTCAACGGCATCGGCATGACCTCGCAGCGCACTCGCATGCGCCTGATGGAACGACTGCGCGAACAGGGCATCAAGGATGAAGCGGTGCTGGCGGCGATGTTCGAAGTGCCGCGCCACCTGTTCGTTGACGAGGCAATGGCGAGCCGCGCCTACGACGATGTGTCGTTGCCGATCAATTTTAATCAGACCATTTCGCAACCCTACATCGTGGCACGCATGATAGAGGTGCTGCGTGACGGAAAGGCGCTGGATCGTGTACTGGAAATCGGCACCGGCTGCGGCTATCAGGCTGCGGTGTTGGCACAGCTGGCACGCGAGGTTTATACCTTGGAACGTATCAAGCCGCTGCACGACCGTGCCAGAAAGCAATTGCGCGACCTGAAAATTCGCAACGTCAGCGCACGCTATGCCGATGGCAGCGTCGGGTTACCAGAGGCTGCGCCGTTCGACGGCATCATCATGGCTGCTGCTGCGCCCGCGCTGTCAGTGGCGTTGCGAGAGCAACTTTCGGTGAATGGTAGAATGGTGCTGCCGGTCGGGATTCAAGAGCAGTGGCTGTACTTGATCGAACGCGATGTACGCGGATTTCGCGAAACCAAACTGGAAGCAGTGAAGTTCGTGCCGCTGTTAATAGGTAAAACGTGAAGCAATATCAATTTTCAACTTTGTTTTTGCTGGCTGTGTTATTGGCGGGCTGCGCTTCGCGCGGGCAGCGCGCCCCGGTCTATGATCGTGCCGAAGCTGAAAAGAGGGAAGCCGCCATAGCTATAAAGCCCCAACGAGAAAAGGATTGGCGACCCAACTCGTATGTTGTGCAAAAGGGTGACACGCTATACAGCATTGCTTTTAATTACGGGTTTGATTACCACGAGCTGGCTGAATTGAATCGCATCGGGGATCCCACCTTAATTTCCATAGGACAGGAAATCCAGCTGTTTCCAGGCAGGTCGACCTCAGGCCAATCTTCTGTTGTGGCCGGCACGGAGCCGATTAAATCGTTGCCAAAAAATCAGCCTAAAGTAGTCAAGTACGCCTATAGCGAAGCAGCAATGGCGCAGATCGAAACGGTTCAACAGCAGCGGTATGACCCCGTCCTGACTGCTAAAGTTGAAAGCAAGCCTGTTACCAAGACAGAGGCTGTTGTCGACAATAACTCCAAGGAGGTCGATGAAGCTGATGAGAGGGGGGTGGAATGGACAATGCCAACGCAGGGAAAGCTGATCGGAAAATTTTCAGAATCGGCCAATCGCAAGGGTATCGACATCGCCGGCACCCTGGGTCAACCGATCCTCGCCAGCGCAGCCGGTAAGGTAGTGTATAGCGGTAGCGGACTACGCGGTTATGGAAAACTAATTATCATCAAGCACAACAAGACCTATCTCAGTGCTTATGCGCACAACGATAAAGTGCTGGTGAAGGAAGGGCAGAGCGTCACGCGTGGGCAAAAAATCGCCGCGATGGGCAAAACTGATACTGACCAGGTCAAACTCCATTTTGAAGTGCGTCGTTTAGGCAAGCCAGTGGATCCTGAAAAATACCTGCCACTCGGTAAATCTTGAGTTCCCTTGAGCAATAAGTCTCTCAGCACCACCGATCACGACCGCGACAGCGCGGCATTGCGCTATGTCTATCCTGTGGTATCACGCCGTGCCGGCGGGGTCTCGGTTGGCATCAACCTCAATCCCAACAATGCCTGCAACTGGCGCTGCATCTACTGTCAGGTTCCTGATCTCACACGCGGCACTGCACCAGCTATAGACTTGGACGTCCTGGAAAACGAGTTGCGCGGTTTCCTCAATGAGTTGCTGCACGGCGACTTCATGCAAACCCGTGTATCCGAAGGCGCGCGGCGCATCAACGATATCGCGTTATCCGGCAATGGCGAACCAACCAGCGCGGTTGAATTTACTCAGGTTATCGAACTGATTGCACGAGTGCGCCGTGAGGTGGCTTTGCAGGAAGCAATAAAAACCGTGTTGATCACCAACGGCAGTTTGCTGTATCGCAGTCCAGTTCAGCAAGGCCTGCGCGCAATGGCTCAGCTCAACGGTGAGGTGTGGTTCAAACTGGATCGTGCCAGCGCAGCAGAGATGCAGCGAGTTAACGACACTAAGACCAACATGAATAAAGTGCGGGATAACCTCATCGTCTCCATCGCTTGCTGCCCGACCTGGCTGCAAACTTGCTGGTTCGCGCTGGACGGCGAACCTCCATCACGTCAGGACGAAGATGACTACCTCGAGTTCGTATCAGCACTGCTGCGCGATGGGCACAAACCGCAAGGCGTGCTGCTTTACACTCTTGCACGCCCCTCGCTGCAAGTGGAAGCCCCGCGCCTGTCCGCATTGTCCGCAGAACAACTGCAAGCCTTCGCCGGGCGCATCGTCAATTTGGGCTTGCCTGTCAAGGTCAGCCCCTAAACCATCTTACAACCTGATGTTGCTTAGAACATGGCTTGGCATGATAATCGGTCATCATTTTTCACTGAAAGAGAGTAAATCGTGAACGAATCATTAATTATCGAAAAAGAAATGCAGCGGCAGTTTCATCAGCTGGCTAAGGAAACGCACCGGACAGAATCTGAAATAATCCACGAAGCCCTTGCCGGATACCTCGCCGCAGACCATCACTATGTTGAAGTGCTCAAACAAAGGATTGCAGCGGCTGATCGTGGCGAATTCGCCAGCGAAAACGAGATGAAAGCATTTTTTGCGGAGCGCAGTGAGTAATGGTGCTGCGCTGGCTTGATGCGGCGCTAGCTGATCTGCGCGCAATCAAAGCCTACATTGCCGAAGAAAATCCCGATGCTGCACGGCGGGTTATTGCCAGCATACGCAGTGAAACCGGCATTCTGCTAAACCAGCCCACTATCGGCAGGGCTGGACGAATAGCTGATACACGCGAATTGGTCATTAGCCAATACCCTTACATTATTGCCTACCGAGAGCAACGTGGCGAAGTGCATATCCTTGCGGTAGTTCACACATCGCGCCGATGGCCGGAGCAATTGTCGAAAGACAAAAGATAAAAGCAAACGGCCCATGCCTGTCCTACACAATGATTCGCTGCTTCACATTAAATGACAGGCCAATTCTCCGATTTCTACAATAGTCTCGATGCCGACCCCGCAAAGCGGGGCAAGCAGTTCGAGCGCTTCGTCAAATGGTTCCTCAAGGCCGATCCCGAATGGGCGACGCAAGTTGACCAAGTGTGGCTGTGGGATGAATACCCGGACCGCTGGGGCATGGACTGCGGCATTGACCTGATGTTCCGTCACAAGAACGGCGAGCACTGGGCAGTGCAGGCCAAGTGCTATTCGCCCGGCTATCACATCACCAAACACGATGTGGACAAATTCCTCAGCGAATCCAACCGTAAAGGCATACACCACCGCCTGTTGATTGCCACTACAGACTTTATTGGCGGCAATGCCAGGCAAGTCTGCGACGCGCAAGAAAAACCCGTCATCCGTTTTTTGCTTTCCGATTTCGATAAATCCGCGCTGGACTATCCCGCCAACTTCGCCGCACTCCCGCAAGCCAAACGCAAACCCCGCCCCGAACCCCGCGACCACCAAGTTGAAGCCAGAACCGCTGTGGTACTTGGGCTGCAAAGCGCCGACCGAGGCCAGCTCATCATGGCCTGCGGCACGGGCAAAACTTACGTCACGCTGTGGATCAAGGAGCATCTAAACGCGCAACGCACTTTGGTGCTGGTTCCGTCCCTGGGGTTGCTGTCCCAGCTTCTGCGCGAATGGACATTCGCCGCCGCCACCCCGTTCGAGGTGCTGTGCGTCTGCTCGGATCAAACCGTCGGCAGCAAAGGCAGCGACGAAGCCATCCACAGCGTGGCCGACCTCGCCTTTCCCGTCACCTCGGATGCGGAAGAGGTAAAACGCTTCCTCAGTGGCGCAGGTAACCGCGTGGTTTTCGCGACCTACCAATCATCGCTTGTCATCGCCGCCGCCCAAGCTGACCCGGCCATCCCCGCGTTTGATCTGGCCGTGGCGGACGAAGCCCACCGTTGCTCGGGCAAGGTCGGCAGCGACTTCACCGCCATCCTCGACAATGAACAGATACGCTGCACTAAGCGCCTATTCGCTACCGCCACCCCGCGCACTTATTCCAGCACTGTGCATAAAGCCGCCGAAGAACGCGGCGTCGAAGTCGTCGGCATGGACGATGTCGCGAAGTTCGGCGAAGTGCTGTATGCCCTGCCATTCGGCAAAGCCATCGAACGAAAACTGCTCACCGATTACCGAGTCGTCATCATCGGCGTGGACGACCCCACCATCGCGCAGTGGATCGCCAACCGCGAACTGGTCAGCATCAGCACGGGCGGTGAAAGAGAAGCTCGCGCAGCGATTCGTTCGCCCCTTCCCCCGCAGGCGGGGGAAGGTTGGGATGAGGGCGGGCATGGCGGGTTGCATCATCAGGAAAGGCAGCCAAGCCATGCCCGTGTGACAGACAGCGAATCGCTCGCCGCCCAGATCGGCCTGCTCAAAGCCATCAAGGACTACGACCTCAAGCGCATCATCAGCTTCCACAGCCGCGTCAATCGTGCCGAAGCGTTTGCCGCAGACATCCAAGGCATCATGGAGTGGATCAGCGACGAACATCGCCCCAGCGGAACCCTGCGCACCGACTTCGTCTCCGGCAACATGCCCGCCAACAAACGCAAGATCAAACTCGATCAACTCAAAGCTCTGAACGCAGATGAACGCGGCGAAAATTCAAAATTGCCTTTCTCGATTGCCTCCTCTACCGCTTGCGGGGGAGGATTGAGGAGGGGGCTACTGAGCAATGCGCGCTGTCTGTCCGAAGGCGTGGACGTGCCCTCCCTCGACGGCGTGGCATTCATCGACCCGCGTAGCAGCCAGGTGGACATCATTCAGGCTGTGGGTCGCGCCATACGCCTGAGCCCGGATAAGAAGGCTGGCACGATTGCATTGCCGGTATTTATCGCCGCCGGACAAAATGCCGAGGACACGATAGCGGCCAGCAATTTCAAGCCTATTTGGGATGTACTAAATGCATTGAAGGCGCATGATGATGTGCTGGCTTGTGAGCTGGACCAGATTAGAACTGGATTGGGCAAGAAACCCGGTACAGGCATCAGCGCCGATGGCTTGCGCAAAATTACCATTGATTTGCCTGCTACGGTGGATGCGAATTTCGGCAGCGCACTGCGCACCTATCTGGTGGAGCAGGTTACGGCGTCTTGGAGCTTCTGGTTTGGGTTATTGGAGGTATTCGTAGAACGTGAAGGACATACCAAAGTTACAAGATTTTACAAGACGGCAGATGAATATCGACTCGGTTTCTGGGTAAATGCCCAACGATCAACAAAGGACAGTTTGTCACCGGATCGTAAATCACGACTGGAAGCATTGCCCGGTTGGAGTTGGGGTGTTCATGCGGATAATTGGGAAGAAGGATTTGGCTATCTCAAGGAATTCGCAGACCGAGAGGGGCATTGTTTGTCCCCTGCGCAATACAAAACTGAAGATGGTTACCGACTTGGTCAGTGGGTAGGTGTTCAGCGGGGAAAAAAGAACAACATGTCATCGGAGCAAAAAGCACGGCTGGAGGCATTACCAGGTTGGACTTGGGACATTTTGCGAGATAAGTGGGAGGAAGGGTTTAGCAATCTCAAAGAATATGCAGATCGAGAAGGACATGCCAAAATTCCTTTACGTTACAAAACTGCCGATGGATATCCCGTTGGTAATTGGGTAATTAAACAACGAGCTGAAAAAAATAGCATGTCACCGGAGCGCAAAGCACGGCTGGAAGCATTACCAGGTTGGAGTTGGAATCCTTTGTTAGATCAGTGGGAAGAAGGATTTCGCTATCTCAAAGAATTCGCGGATCGAGAAGAGCATACCAAGGTACCACGAAGCTACAAAACAACTGATGGGTATCGTGTCGGTAGCTGGGCAAGTCAACAACGAACAAATGAAAACATCATGTCGGCGGAACGTAAAGCGCGCCTGGAAACGCTGCCCGGTTGGAGTTGGTACACTTTTTCAGATAAATGGGAAGAAGGATTTAGAAAACTCAAGGAATTCGTAGATCGAGAGGGCCGCGCTAAGGTAAGCGGCGATTACAAAACGGCAGATGGATATTACCTTGGTCGGTGGGTTGGTCTTCAACGCACACATAAAGACAAATTATCACTGGAGCGCCGATTGCTTCTTGAAGCATTACCGGGTTGGAGTTGGAACACTTTTCCAGATAAGTGGGAAGATGGTTTTCGATATCTCAAGGAATACGCAGATCGAGAGGGGGATTGTTTGATTTCTGTTCAATATAAAACAGAAGATGGATTCCGCCTTGGTCGCTGGGCTGGTCTTCAACGATCAACAAAAGACAACCTATCACCGGAGCGCAGAGCACGCTTGGAAGAATTGCTTGGATGGAGTTGGGATCCTTCGTCAGATCAGTGGGAAAAAGGATTTCGCTATCTTAAGAAATTCACAGATCGAGAGGGGCATACCAAAATATCTAGAGTATACAAAACTGAAGATGGATACCGCCTTGGTCAGTGGGTTGGTGTTCAGAGGTACACAGTAGACAGTCTGACACCGGAGCGTAAAGCACGGTTGGAAGCATTATCCGGTTGGGTTTGGCGAGTTAAGTGAAATAATTGTTTTGTTTGTTTATGACATGAGCAACGATACATCAGAAATCGAACCAGCGAGCCAACCATAACTCGAATGCTGACCGCCCGCTTTGGCCGACCCTGGACAGTCGTCTTAGCACGGGAAGGTTCCATTAAATACCATATCCCATTGGCGGAAGGCTTCATTCCAATCCTTGCGTGACTCTGCATAGACGGCTCGATCCGCGTGGGCAGCGGCATACTCGACAGCTGCCAGCAACTGCTCATGTTGGGCTTCAGTTTGAACGGCGTACAGGACACCGGCCACTCCTACCGGATCGCGTAGGCCACGACATTCTCGATACCTTAATAGAGCGAATGCATCGCTCAGGCACCCAGAATAGCTCTTGGCGCCAACGCACACATTATCTGCTGCAAGTAATAGCTCAAGATGGATCGATGCCAAGGGAATGCTCGTGGCCCGACAAGAACGCCAGTGTTTCAACAGCTGTACGGTCTTTCGTAGTTTGCCGGTAGCTGATATGTCCTTAGCTATCAGGTAGCGATTATGTGCCTCTGGTGCCGATTCCATCCATTCCCCGTCACCCTTGGGAATCAGATACACGGGAGAACCGGTATTGCCGCGAAATTCGTGGAATATTGCCGGAACCACATCAACAGGCTCAGAGCCCTGTCCGAACTGCACAACCACCGCCTGACCATCCCGCCGAACCGTTGTGGATTTGAATCGAGCATTAAGATCATCTCGCACACGCTGAACCAGGGTATCAGATCTAACAAGCTGGTCGCCCCACCGTGCCTCATCGCGCTTGAATACAGCTAGAAGATCGACGTCACTGGTACCACGAACGGCCGTCTTGCGAGGCGTGCTACCGATGAACAATGACTTGTTCATTGCAAAGGAGCTACTCAGGCGCGACCTGATAGCTGCCGCGTGCAGCTTGCCTTTATTCACCCCCACAATGGTTGGCTGAAGGGAGTTGAGGAGCTTGTTGAAGACAATCGCTACACGCATCGAAATCAGCTTCCTGCTCCAAGTTCGCGATCCGTGTAATGCTCTTCGCCGCTCTCAATGCCCTTTTTGGCTTTCCTATAGTCATCATCATTGGTTGGATATGCATTGGCGTCGGCATTGATCTTGGACATCGTCGTAGTGAAATTCTCCAACCTCTTCAATAGATCGATGTTTTGTATGGCGTTATCGTTGTGGCCAGCGAGAGTATTGGAGATTTGTTTTGACACTTCGAGATACCGGTTGGCCACATGCCGATGCCCAGCAATTACTTTCTGGTAACCAAAGAAAGTTTGTATGCTTGTGAGAACTGCAGCGAAAGCAGCCATGCCAGCACCGATCCACTTCATGGGTTCCGGCACTTCGGTTTTCAAAAGTGCAAGCAGTGCCGATCCGAGGAGTACGTTGATGATAATGACCGACGTACCAAGCGCAGTCTGGTAAGTCTTTTTACGGTCAGCAGCATTGAAATGCTTCTTCTTGCCGTATAACGCATCTGTACGAATCTGCTTGAGCCGGATAATCGTTTCTTGGGTCACATTAATTTCCGTTAGAAATATGGTTCATATATCAGCCAGCGGGCGCAATAGCGATAGGGTTTTGCGCCGCATCAGAATTAAAGGGGGCGGCTCAATTCCCCCTATCCACGTCTTCCAAATCAAGCATCATATTATCTCCATAGCGTGGATAAAATTGATTCAGCTTGCCAATGAAGTCAGGATAATCTTTCGATAATTTCATTGCCATAACTACCGCTGCAAGGTGATCTCGTAACTTTTGATACCCAACATCGATGGTTAATCGTTGAAAAAATTTCCCTTTTTTCTCATCCGCTTCGTTTCTCCGCTTTAATTCTTTCAAAAGACCAGGAGCTATACGTTTATAGATAATGTCATTGGTTAGTTTTCCAAAATACTGAGGACGGAAGTTCGCAACTTCTGGTGGATAGGGCAACCCGCGTAATCGAAAGAGCTGTTCGTAATAATCAGATGGGAATGTCTTCATATACGGTTGCAATTCCTTTGCCACAAATGATTCCAGTATCTTTGCGAGCGCATCTTTTGCCCGATCCCTTTGATAGCCAGTTGCCTCATCAACTAATGCAATAATACCGACACGAGCAAATCCGCGCATTAGCATGTCAGCGTGGACGGCGTAACGCTTATCCTGTTCAGTCAAAACCAAACCTTTATCTCGGGCTGTCAGGATTGATTCGCATACCTCTTGAAGCACGGTTGCCTCATATCCATCGCTTGGTACATTTGCCCCTTTTGGCGACTTCCCAACAAATTTGATCGGCGTTTCGATGGACACAGTTAAGCTATCGTTATCGTTGTGCTTTATAAGTTTATGGCCAGCTATTCTAGCCGCACCTTGGCCACGTCCTTTCATCCCAATAGCTGAGGTCAATCCACGTCCAGAAATAACGCGGCGACCATCGTCAAGAACAAAGCACGGCATTTCTTTATCGCCAATCTTGAGCATTCCGAAATGTGTTGCCTTCGGAAGCTTCGCAATCTCGCTTTTTGCTGCCAATGCTTTCACGGATATTTCCTTACGCCGCTCTGGTGTCAATTTTGCAGCTCGAGCAATACCGCCTTTTGCGCGCCCCTTGATTTCATTTTCCATTTTGAACCTCTTTTGGATAACAACAGGCGTGATTGTACATGCAATAATCAAAAAAGCAAGCTGATTGCTTGCATTAAAGTACCAAGCAAGCTTGGGTATGGCGCTATTGTTATTGCACCAAAGGTAGACAATCCGCTATCCAGCAAGCTGGATGCGGGGAAATTTAAGGGGTCGGCATCGCCACGAATCAGTTTAAATTACAATTTTGGTTAAAAGCGGCAATAATTCGTTAGGTGCGTTCCCGCACCATTATCACTGGTGCGCATAGCGCACCCTACAATAGCTAGGTGCCATTTGAAGCTGCTCGCGTTCCTCAAATCTATTCACGACCGTCTGCTCGATTTTTCGCTTGAGCTGTCGTTCGATAAGAAGAATCAGGCCCATTTCTCGCAGATTGCTCTGCACGGAACCCTCATTGAGTTTACGGGGGCCATCATCACTCTTATTGAGAATCGTGGACGATCGGCCGTGCCGTCAGTCTTCCGCTCGTTTCTTGAAGCTGCCGTTGAACTACGCAACTTGAACAAAGACCCTGGGTACGTTGAGCACATGTATGCGAGCTATACGGACCAATGGCTTGACGTCTTAAAGGAGGCTAAGAAGGGGAATCCTTACCTGGCCAAGATTGGTGTCGAGCTGAACCTCGACGAGATGATCGCTGAAGACGAAGCGAAGTTGGCCGCGCTTTGCGCCAAGGACAAGGGCACCTTGAACGTGTATCAGCGCTTTGAGCGGGCTGGAATGATTAAAGAATATCGGTCCATGTATAACTTTCTAAGCTGTGGTGCTCATAGCAACATCAGAGCTTTGGTATCGCGTCATTTCGAAGAAGGCGACGCTGACTTCACCCTCGTCTATTACAAGGACGAACCGCTCGAATATTTTGCGGCTACGCTTGGCCGTGCCGCAGAATTGTTACTCCAAGCGTCTCTGGAAACTCACGAGGCCTTCAACTCGAAGCGCGTCGCTGAAATAAAATCAATGTTCTTAGAGTTTGAAGCATTGAGGAATGAAAAATGATGCCAAACGAATTAGGCGCTGTTTTCCTTTTTAGAAGCCAAATGTACCTGAGTCGAATTGTTTTGGGTAAGTCAGGTCTTAACGCACAATAAAAGGGGTTCGAATTGTTTTTTCTAGACCAATACAGTTTCCGCCAGCATCGCCGGCGATAAAACAGTCACGCCTTGAATTGATTTTCCGTAGAGCGGGCCGAAATGAGTACGGTCGCCAGTGACCAGTATGTCGCAGTGGTGGTGGATGGCGGCAGCAAGTACGGGCCTGTCCTTTTCTGGCAAGCTAACCTCATCCGGCAGTATCGAATTGCTGGTGCTCATGCCGCCGATCTTGATCCGGGTAGTCATCGCATTCAGCACGGGAAGACCGCTTGGTGTTTTTGCGGCCAGATTGCGCCGCGCCTCTTCGAATACATAAGCATCTGCCCATAGCTCATGTCCTGCGGCCTCGGTAAGAGCGAGTAGCCGTCTTACCGCGCCATCAGCACGAGCTGCCGAGAAAAGGATGTTTGCGTCCAGGAAAATCCGCACTGCGTTAGTTCGACTTCATTTTTTTGTTCAGCACGGTTGCCAACTCGGCTTCAGCCTCTTCAAATTCACGTAAGCGCTCAGCGCTGTAGAGCTCGATGGGCAAGGTAACAGCAGGTCGCAACAAGATGCCCTCGGGTGTTGTTTCCGCGATCAGTTGATCTGCCGCAGAAATGCCGAGCGCTTTGCGAAATTGTGTTGGGAGTGTGATGACGCCACGTCCGGTGATGGTCAGAGTTGTTTTCATGTTTGGCAGTATTGCAGAAAAGCAGCAATACTGCAAATGTAAGTTAATACAATATTAAAAGAAGGGGGCGGATTAAATTCGCGCCCCGCATCTGTTGAATTTTTTTGTTGTCGTGCTCAAGCCACGGCTTCAAGCGATGAGTGATGCTCAATCTGGTTACGGTACAAGTCGATCACAGGGAAGCACAGGTCGTAGTCGCCCCAAACCAATTCGCCATATTCGAGACGAAA
Organism: Gallionella sp.; assembly: GCA_049298895.1. Lineage (GTDB taxonomy): Bacteria > Pseudomonadota > Gammaproteobacteria > Burkholderiales > Gallionellaceae > Gallionella. The sequence continues at coordinate 598 of JBAQWL010000270.1, read as the reverse complement.
TGTCGCAAACCGGACAGGCTCAAGCCATGCCCGAATATCAGGGTGGAGGGTGTGCGTAAGGAAGGGTTTGAAGTCTACAGTCTGTTCGGTGCCGTCATCGAATCGCAGACGGATGCGGAAGTCTCCAACCTGTTCGGCAGTGACAATGTTGATGATGGCAGGTGTCATTTGAGTCTCCTTGTGATGCGTTCCGGTGTGATGGATTTATGCAGAACAAAAAATCGAGCGTAGGGTGCATTCCATGCACCATGGCACAGCGCACCCTACACGAGCTGGCCGCGTGTCATGACGGAAGTTGTTGCGACTGGTGCACCACGGCAACGATGTGGATTTTTTCAAGGTCAGGCGGTATATGATTGTGTAAGGATATTTCGCCAGGACAAGTTCACGAGTTCCCGTTCTTTGCCCTGTATGCCCCAGCATGGGAAAGTCTATCAGCCCTTCCGAAGTCGAAAGCACACTTTGAATAACCGCGGGTTCAAGTTTGAAGTGCAACGCCTGACTTGAAGAATAGCTGACTGGGTGTTTTGTATTCAAGTCTTTTTCTGGGTCGGTTGTTCAATCTGGTCATTGCCGTATCAATCTCCTGTTGTGTAAT
>JBAQWL010000269.1:0-1579 GCA_049298895.1 Gallionella sp. | reverse complement strand
TGGGCGCAGTGGTGTATTGGGGCGATGTGTGGGTGTCGTCGATGCCGTTTATGGATCACCCCGTGTCCGAATTCATCGGCAAGCCGTTTACCGTGATTGCCATCGTCGGCATGGTTAATGCGATCAATCATTCCGACGGGCTGGATGGGTTGGCTGGGGGGGAGTCGCTGCTGAGCCTGGCGTGTCTTGCCTATCTGGCTTATCTTGCGGGCGGCGTTGCTGTGGTTATGGTGGCCGCTGCCGTGATTGGCGGCGTGTTCGGGTTTCTGCGTTTCAATACCCACCCTGCCAAGGTCTTTATGGGTGATTCCGGTAGCCAGTTTCTTGGGTTTTCCCTGGGAGTGCTCGCGGTCGTTTTGACGCAAAAGGTTAACACCGGGTTAAGCATGGCGCTGCCGGTGCTGATTCTTGGCCTGCCCATCATCGACATTATTGCCGTGTTTGCGCAACGCATCTATCACGGAATGAATTGGTTTCGTGCAACCCGGAATCATATCCATCATCGGTTGCTGGATTTGGGCTACGACCACTATCAGTCGGTGGTGATTATCTACGCAATTCATGCCTTTTTTGTGGTTAGCGCCTTGTGTTTGCAGTATGCCTTTGACTGGGTGGTGCTGGCGTTATATTCGGGGGTCTGCCTGGCTGTCTTCACGGTTCTGGTCGTGGCGAAGAGCAAAGGATGGAGGGCCAACAAGGACGGTGCGGAATCGGGGATCACCCGCGTTATGACTGCGCTCAAGATGAACCGCATATTCAGCAAGTGGCCGCTTCTCTTTGTAAAAATAGCCATTCCCCTTTATTTGCTGCTGGGCAGTCTGTGGGTTGAGCAGGTATCCAGGGATTTCGGGCTGGCGGCGATCGTTATCGCAGCCCTTCTGTTGTTTGGATTGGTGTTCCGCAAAATGCAGAGTGCCGTGTATCTTGTGCGTATGGCAATATTCGGCACTGCCGCATTTCTGGTGTATCTGATTCATCAATACACGGGCGCAACCCAGATTTTTTCCGGTGCAATGATGGCCTATTTCGTGGTGCTGGCCATCGCCATCGCCATCGCGGTACGCTATGCGCCGGATCTGCAATTCAAGACGACGCCGACGGATTACCTGATGGTTTTCATGGTCATCGCGGCCAGCTTGTTTTCCCAGCAAAGCTTTTATGAAAATGATCTTGGGGTCGTTGTCGTAAAAGTGTTAATCATGTTTTATGGCTGCGAACTTATCATCAATCGCGGCAGCAGGTTGTCGAATGGATTGCTGGATTTTTCCGTGATGGTGTCGGCGGGAATATTAGGGGTGAAGGCGCTCATGTTGTCTTGAGCGTGTGTCTTGCGAGTTTTTTACTCATTTCAGGAATAGCCAGGAAGTCCCCGGCGTTGTATTCAGATTGACGACATATTTGCCATCGCTATAGTTGACAGGAATTTCCTTTTCCTGCTGGTAGAAGGTTCTTTTGTATAGCTTCAGACCTTTGGGCGCGCGGATCGTCAGTTGACCTGGAACCGGCTCGGATCGAAATGGCAGCGTGTTGCCCGTTGACGGAACGGATCGAGCGCCCAGGGAGATCAGCAGGCTGGAGG
>JBAQWL010000268.1:0-7151 GCA_049298895.1 Gallionella sp. | reverse complement strand
TCACCATTCTGCATGTCGAATCGAACCACCCCGACGGGAGTGCCTGCAATGTGCCCCATGAGCAGCATTTTTTTTGAATCAGCCAGCACCGAAGCAAACCATTTTCGATGATCCTGCCAGTCAATTACATCGGTGCTACGTGAAACTTCCCTGATGCCCGGGTCATTACGCCACTGGAACAGTTTCTCCGAATCGTCCGGTCTTACCATGCGGATCTCAATGTCGCTGCAGCTCATGCTTGCAGCGACCCGCGACGCCCCGCGACCATTCACAATTTGCATGCCCTTATGGGAAATAAGCCGCCTCAGGCAACTATTTTCAATCAGCGCACGGGCATGCCTTCGAATCGTTTGCTGCAGATCGCCTCTGACTTCCGGCGAATACAGCAACCCTTCCTGAGCAGCATCTGCAACCTGTTTTTGCTGATTTTCCGCCGTACAAACGGCCAAAGCAGGAAGTCCCAGACAGCACCGCTCCCATGTCGCCGATCCGCCCCCACCAATCGCCAGATCGGCCGTTGCCATCAGCTCCGCCATTCTGCCGGTTTGTACGTGGCAAATGAATCCATGCTGTGCGCATGCCGCCTCGATTTGGCCGCGACAGGGATGCTGTGCGCCTATTACCACATCGACATGGAGATCAGGAACATCCATTCCGGACAGCGCCTCGATAGCACGCCCCGTATAGTTGTCGGCATCTACCCCACCAAAAAACACCAGCACGCGCCTGACTGCTCCACTGCGTGGCTGGACTTGCTCATGCAGGCTGCGAAATTCATCGCGCAACAAGGCATAGCGCGGGCCAAGCAACAATTGACAATGCGCGGGAACCTTGCCGATATAGCGGGTTTCCATGTCTGCGTAAAAATTCTGGTCTAGTAATATATCGCAGTCATGCTGGCGATCTGCGATGTCATCGATGACGAGAATCTGGCTGGCCGTGCGGCGGAGTTCAGACTCCCAGCGAAAATCCAATGCGTAACTATCGGCAACAAGCCAATCCCACGACCCGTCTGACAGCGCCCGAATCGAATCCGCAGCATCCTGCGCCTGACTGACTCCCAGCCATCCGGCATGCGCCAGTTCATCCAGCGTTCCGTCATTCTGGATTCCGTCGAGCAATACGAGCTCATGCCCTTTGTTTGCCAACATGCTGCGCAGATGATCCGGCAAATGCCGGCTGATAAAGCGAGTCTGCGCCCCGCGCTGTTTCAACGCATCCGCCAGGGTCAGGCAGCGCATGAAGTGCCCGGTGCCGATTTGAACTGATGCATCAACACGAACAGCGATCTTCATTATTTTTCACTACTAACAAAATTTCGACGAACGGGAATACCCGCTACCTGCATCGCATTTTTAGCGCCTGCAGGTGTTTGTTCGGTAAAGTGAAAAATACTAGCAGCAGCTACCGCAGATGCTCCAGCATTTCTTACCACATCTATCATGTGCTGATAACTGCCTGCTCCTCCAGAGGCAATTACTGGGACATCTACAGCTCTGGCGACTTGCTCAACAAGTTCCATGTCATAGCCTAGCATTGTTCCATCCCTATCAATAGAGGTCAGGAGTATCTCTCCCGCACCACGGTTTGCTACTTCTTTTGCCCACTCAGCGGGAGTTCTTGCAGTATCAATTGTTGCCGAATGACTAAAACAGCTGTACCGTCTATCTGCAAGCCTCTTTGCATCAATACTGACCACCACACACTGTGCACCAAAACGATTAGCCGCAGTTTCAATGAGATTGGGATTTGAATAAGCGGTGGTGTTGATGGTGACTTTATCTGCCCCCGCATGAAGCAGAGCAGCGATTTGCTCAAGATTAGTTATGCCACCACCCACTGTAAAAGGAACCGTGCATTCCTCAGAGAAGTCACTGACCGAATCATGATCTGGAGGGTTGCCTTCTAACGAGGCGGTAATATCAACCAAGACTAATTCATCTACATCGCGCGAGTTATAAACCTTGATCGTGGGAAGAACTGGCCCTACCCGGCGCCAACTATCAAAGCCAATTCCTTTGACCAGACCAAAGTTTTTCCAAAGCAGTGTTGGTATCACCCGGATCTTTAACATGGCACATAATCCATGAAGTTCTTCAGTATCCGTCTTCCTGCTTTAGAGCTTTTCTCAGGGTGAAATTGGCAACCGAAGACATTGCCATTCCGAATAGTTGCAGCCACATCGCAATCGTATGATGTGGTTGCGATTAAGTGTTCTTGGTTTTCTGGAACAAATGCATAGCTATGCACAAAGTAAAAATCTGAACGATCCGGAATTCCGTTAAATAGCACATCATCTTTCCGATAGTTAACCTCATTCCAACCCACATGAGGAATGCGCAACTTGCAACCTATCGCGTCCAATCTTTTAACTTTGCCCGGGATAAAGCCCAACCCATTTGTTTCACCACCTTCATGTCCAGTAGTTGCCAGCATTTGCATTCCCAAACAAATGCCGAGCAGAGGCTTACCCTGCTGAATGACAACTTCATGCAAGGCGGATGCCCACCCCGCATTGGCCAAACACTTCATCCCCTCAGTGAATGCGCCAACACCAGGAAGAACAATCCTGTTTGCGTCATAAATAGCTGCGGGATGATTGGCAACACAAACCTCGGCACCAATGTCCTCAAATGCTCTGCGAACCGAGCCTAGATTCCCCATGCCATAATTGACGACGGCGATTTTCATGCGTTGTCGTAATTCAGCTTTTCCAAATTACCCTGTTTATCTTTAATTAGATTACCCGCCGAGTCACGCTTGAATATCTTCTTATTTGTAAACCGATCACACACCTTGATGAACTCATCAACAGACATATCCAACGGGTCAAGAATATCTTTCAGCGGCTTGCCTAGACAAGTCCAGGGAAATTTACCATCACGCGCCTTTACTATTTCAATTGCATCCTGCCGAGTAATACGCCCGCGACGCACATGCAAACAAGCAATATCCGTTGCACGAGAAAATCCAAACTTCAAGTACTTGAAATAGTCATGTATGCCCGTTTGATGGTTATCCAAGTTTTCGTAGTTAACCATTGAACCTTCCACAGGCTTATCGAAAGTTGTGAACCCATTTGCTTGTGCAATGAGGGCATTTGACAAACCATCCCAAGGCAAATAATGCCCCAGAAAAAGCCCGGTTACGCCTACGCGCTGCAACTCTTCATCACTAGGATATTGATAGGGCAATAGGTGCTTAGGCTCGATGCCATACGTCTCTGAAAGATCAGATACGCGCATGCCAAGCAACCCGCCAAACTCTTCCAACCAGCGGCGGGTCAGTGTGTTATTTTCTGCTGCCGATGCAGGGCCACCATATTCATTTTGGGAATTCTCACCCCACACAATCAAGGGCACATTGAATTGAACCGCAGCTCGCACAGGAACGGTAAATATTCCAACATGCTCTGGCCACGAAATATCGCCGACTTCTGTTAGCCCGATACGATTAAGCTTCGCACGAATAATTGGGTTGGGTGAAAACTCAACATGGTCAACTCCAAGGTGTTGTAGATTTTCTATATTCTTTCGACCGATATCCGCAAGATCACAAGTGTGTGAGGTCACACAAAGCGGATTGAGGCCAAGCTGCAGCATGCGTATGACTTGATAGGTGCTATCCTTTCCTCCGCTTACTGGCACGATGCAATCCCAGTTACTTCCATTCCGACGATACTTTTCTAACAACTCAAGCAGTTCGATTTTGCGCAGACCCCAATCAATTTCCTTGCGCTTCTCAATCGAACGACATGCGTTGCAAACGCCTTCATCGTCTATATGTAGGTCTGGCTTAGTGTGAGGCATCACACAACGTACGCAATATTTCAACATGTTATGACCTCTTCTCCATCAAAAACCAAGTAATATCGTCCTGAGGAAATGCTGGATCTCGGCGGTAAGCAAAACCATAGTCCACAAGATGAAGATCAGAATATTTCTCCAGCATCTCCCCGGCAAAGTCTCGCTTATAAAGACGATCAGCATGTCCACGATATGAGATAGTCACGGGTGAAGGATTGTAATATTCGCAAACAAGAATGAGCCTATTTGAGGCTTGATACAGCTTCTCATACACAATACTCAACATATCTGGATTGATATGAATCAGCACCCCTTTTATCAAAGACAGGTCGACTTTGCTGGTTACCGGATAGTCAAACATCGAACCAAGGTACACATTTTTTTCACCTATGAGCCCCCCCAGCAATTTGGCTGCATCAGGATTGATCTCAGCTCCCTTTAGTTCTATGCCAGGATAAAGTAGCTGGAGTGCTTTCAAATTCATGCCAATATTAGCCCCAAGCTCAAGGCAAGACGAAATTTTACCGGCTTGATTTAGTGCCTTAGTGAAGAAATTCAGGTTAGAAGCCAATAGTTGATCACTATCATTTCGACCAATGTATTCGCTGCCAAAGGTACCTGCCCAAAATGCTTCTTGAGGTGTTGCGTAGTCATTCGCAGCCGTCATGTTTTCTACCGTCCAGTTGTTTAAATATTAATTCAGCCCTCTTCCAATCATCCCAATTGTCGATATCTTGTACTCGCCAACGTGGGATGATTACAGACACTGAATGCCGATCAAAGATTTTTTTACCTTCTATCCAGGCACTAGGCCGTCCCCAGTAAAACTGCCCCGCATCGTGTAATGCAACGGGTAAATCTTGCGAACGTGTCGCGAAATATTCAGGAAAAAACATTTCTATTCCTCCTTCAGCAGTTTGCTTGAATGCCCGGAAAATAGGCGCTGCGAAGTCAGTCACAGAAAATGCATAATCCCATTCACCTGACTCTAAGGCTACTAAGCCACGTTTAAGATCATCAACCTGAATCAATGGTGCGGTCGCGTAAATACAACAAACCGCATCCAACTCTAAACCGCTATCCAATGCCCATTGCGTTGCATGAGCAATAACCTCAGTGGTTCCCGCATAATCATTTGAGAGCTCGGGGGGCCTAGAAAAGGGAATCTCAGCCCCACAACTCTTAGCCACCTCGGCGATCTCTAAATCATCAGTGGAAACAATGATGTGGTCGAATAATCCCGTCGATCTTGCCGCCTCTATTGACCAAGCAATAATCGGCTTGCCACAAAAATTATTGATATTTTTTCTTGGGATGCGTTTACTGCCCCCGCGTGCTGGAATAACGGCAATCTTCATAATTAGTCAATTTGCATCATCGTTGCTGCATGTGATGCTGTTTTTCTCATCGCGTCAGAAAATTGTTTGGTATCCGGAGGGGGAATTCAGGAGCCGAACCACTTCAGATTGCTGATCTTCGGCCAATCCTGGATACATCGGCAAACTGATTGCTTCTGCGTAGTAACGTTCAGCCTCCGGAAAATCACTTCGATTGAACCCCATCCGCTCGTAGTAAGGTTGATGATAGACGGGAATGTAGTGCAAGTTCACACCAACCCCATTGCTTCGCAAACGTTCAAAAACTTCACGACGACTGGGAGTTGATTTCGACGCTTGCAATCGAATGACATACAAGTGGGTACTGGAATAGCCATCACCATGCTGCCAAGGCCTAGTAACTGCGCTATCTTTCAACAGCTCATCGTAGCACGCTGCCAAAATTTGGCGCTTGGCCACAAATTCATCCAACCGTTGCATCTGACTCAAGCCAAGTGCTGCTTGAATATCTGTCATCCGGTAGTTATAGCCAAGCTCAATTTGTTGGTAATACCATGGCCCATCAGGAGCATGGGTCATTTCCGCCGCATCCCGCGTTATCCCGTGACTCCGCAGTAGCGCCAAACTTTTGGCCAACTTAGAATCATTGGTGAGTAGCATTCCACCCTCACCCGTAGTTATAATTTTAACGGGGTGGAAGCTAAACACGGTTATGTCACTGTAACGACAGTTGCCGATTGGCTCTCCTTTGTAGCGTCCACCAATAGCATGAGAAGCGTCTTCGATAATCTTAAAACCATACTGCATTGACAGTGCATGAATAGCTTCCATTTCGCATGGCTGTCCGCATAAGTGGACTGGAATAATCACTTTTGGTAGCCTGCCATTTTTATTTGCCTGCTCCAATTTTTCTGATAGTCGATCAACACTCATGTTGTATGTTTTCGGATCAATATCTACAAAATCTACGTCAGCTCCACAGTACAGCGCGCAATTTGCGCTAGCGACAAAAGTTATCGGTGTGGTCCAGACCATATCACCCTTACCTACACCCAACGCCAAACAGGCAATGTGCAGCGCACTTGTAGCGCTGTTCACTGCAACGGCATATTGCGTACCGCAATAGTCTGCGACAGACTTTTCAAAAGCGGGAATCGCAGGTCCTTGTGTCAGGTAGTCCGAACGCAACACATCCACGACTGCTTGAATGTCGGCTTCGGAGATATCTTGTCGACCGTAGGGAATCATCGTTATCATATCTTCTCTTCTCTAGTAATGCATGGGGCTCAATAGATTGAATAACCCGGCCATGTGGCCAGAGCCTTCAGGTATCGCTCATCAGCAAGTTCAGTATTTTCTCTGAATATAGGATCACGACCAGTGTGCTCTTTGTAAGTCACAGAGTTAATAAAATCACTGGTGCCTTCTAGTGTGATTGTAGTGATGTCAATAAATTCTTTTGCTATCTTAAAGAATTCTTTTTGATAATCTGGCTGACTGGAAAGGATACCCTGCCCTTTTTCGTACCAATGAAGACTTCTACTCGGCACATGCGTATAATCATAGCCTACGAGGTAACAACGGTCAAAACCCATGTATATCGCTAAAAGAATCGAAGTCCGTAATGATCCATGAAAAGCATTAATTCGGTGCGTAATGAAATTCTCAGGCAACCTGTCATCATAAATATCTCTGAATAGATAAGTTATATTTTCTTGTCGTAAGGCAGGATAATTACTAAGATTTATAAAGAACTCCTTATCTAGATGTTTATTAATGATGTCTCTGTAAGCTCTCTGTATGGAGTTTTTTATAATTTTCTTCGGTGGACTGGTTGTCCATTGTATTGGATAAAACCACCATGGCTCGGCAATCGACAAATATTTTACGTTAAGTTTATTAAAGTCATTATGAAATGGGATAAACGCACAAGGGATAGCAGTTTTATCATTGAAAGCGGCCAGATCAAACCATTTAACCGAAACACCATCTCCAATGAGGTAGCAAC
>JBAQWL010000267.1:0-3850 GCA_049298895.1 Gallionella sp. | reverse complement strand
GGATCGCTCATGGCCAAAACAAACTATTCTTACGAGAAACGTCAGAAAGAGATCGCAAAAAAGCAAAAACAGGAAGAAAAGCGACAACGCAAGATTGCGCCTAAGGATGACCAGTCCCAAGAGGATGTTCCCAAGCCGCCCGTTGACGAGAATGCCGTCGGCTGATCCGTTGGAGAGGTGTGAGCACGCTCTAGTCCACCTCGACCATACAGTTTTCGCAAGAATTCAATTTGAAATAATTCTCTTACGCCCAGTAAACCAGGAGACTTTGGCCTGATTTGATACGAGAGATCTAGTATAGGCAAGGAAAATCTGTCAGCCACACACTCCAGTTTAGGCAAGTTGATATTGGTTGACGTGTTGCAGTGGTTACAGCAGGACGGCATAGTGTTACGCACCGAGGCGGACAAGCTTGCCAAGAATCTCAAGACGCAACCATGCGCACCAACTGCTGGTGGTCGGCGAGCAACAGCGGCGTGGCTTGCTGTCGGAAGCCAAGCTGCTCAGTATTGAGTTTCTCACCGAGTGGTTAGTGGCGCGTGTCGGCATGCCGTATACCCTCATTGATCCGTTGAAGCTGAATTGCGGAAGAAATTATCAAGATTGCTCTGCCACTGGAATAATTCAGCCAACCTGAGCGTAGACGAGGTCAATCACCGCAGTGACTTCCTCCAGCCCCTGCACTTTTGGTGGAATACTGACAACCTTGGTTCAGCCTAAGCCAGAGTTGAATCCCATTGTCTGGGACACTTTAGCAGACTGAAAGAGTACGCCAATTTTGCGGTCTACAAGTTGTTTGGTATTTCAGGCAATTTTGATACAATGCGCGGGCTTTTTTGAACTTTAATCGAGGGTAGGAGATACTTATGTCAATTGAACAACGTGTTAAAAAGATCGTTGCTGAACAACTAGGTGTAAACGAGTCTGAAATCAAGAATGAATCTTCCTTCGTTAATGACCTAGGAGCAGATTCTCTTGATACCGTAGAACTGGTGATGGCTTTGGAAGAAGAGTTCGAATGCGACATCCCTGATGAAGATGCAGAAAAAATCACCACTGTACAACAAGCCCTGGACTACGTCTTGGCGCATCAAAAATAAAACCTTCCATATTCCGTTTGCCCATCTTATTTGTTTGGCGGAGCCAGTTTGTCTAAACGTAGAGTCGTCATAACCGGATTGGGGATCATTTCCCCTGTCGGGACTGGGATTCCTACGGCTTGGCAGAACATCGTCGCGGGAAAGTCCGGCATCACCAGAATCACGCATTTTGATGCCAGCGCCATGGCAGCCCAGATTGCAGGCGAAGTGAAAGATTTCGATGCCACACAATATCTATCAGTCAAGGATGCGCGCCGCATGGATAGGTTCATCCATTTTGGTCTGGTAGCAGGAATTGAGGCATTCAAGGATTCCGGGCTGGAAATAACCGAACAAAATGCCGAGCGTATCGGAGTGAACATCGGTTCTGGTATCGGCGGTCTGCCCATGATTGAGGAAACGCATAACGATTACCTTGCTGCTGGTCCTCGCAAGATATCCCCGTTTTTCATACCGGGCACCATTATTAATATGATTTCTGGCAATCTGTCAGTGATGTATGGATTGAAAGGCCCGAATCTGGCGATGGTCTCGGCTTGTACTACCGGTACCCATTGCATTGGTGAATCTGCACGCATCGTCGAATATGGTGATGCTGACGTGATGATAGCCGGGGGATCCGAAGCTACAGTAAGCGCGCTTGCAGTAGGCGGTTTTTCTTCGGCGCGTGCACTTAGTACCCGCAATGATGATCCTGCTACTGCCAGCCGCCCTTGGGATAAGGGTCGCGATGGATTCGTGATGGGTGAAGGTGCGGGCGTAATGGTGTTGGAGGAATACGAACATGCCAAAGCGCGTGGCGCCAGGATATATGCGGAATTGGCCGGTTATGGCATGAGTGGTGATGCATATCACATCACCGCACCGAATACCGATGGCCCCAAACGTAGCATGCTGAATGCGTTGCGCAATGCTGGGCTGAACGCTCAGGATGTACATTACGTCAATGCGCACGGCACCTCGACACCATTGGGAGACAAAAACGAAACTGATGCGATCAAATTGGCGTTTGGTGATCATGCCCACAAGCTGGTCGTAAATTCCACCAAATCGATGACTGGCCATCTGTTGGGTGGAGCGGGTGGTGTGGAATCTGTATTTTGCGCGTTGGCGGTTCATCATCAAATTTCACCGCCGACTATCAATATTTTTGATCAGGATCCCGAGTGCGATCTGGACTACTGCGCAAATGTGGCACGTGATATGAAGATCGACGTCGCAGTAAACAACAATTTTGGCTTTGGCGGAACCAACGGCACGCTAGTGTTCCGCAAGATTTAACTTCACCACTCCCGATGCTGGTCAATGGCAAGCATGGCAATCTGATCAGCATCCGTGATCGCGGTTTTCTCTACGGGGATGGGGTATTTCGTACCCTGCGCGCATCTGATGGCCAAGCTTTGCACTGGCCTCTACACTATCAAAAACTCTGCCACGATTGCACGGCAATAGATATTCTCTGTCCTGATTTCGTGCTACTTTCCGCTGAGTTGAACGGTTTGCTCACACAGTATCCAGACGGAGTTGTGAAACTGATTGTCACGAGAGGGCAAGGGGCGCGTGGCTACGCACCACCAGCCCACGCTAAACCGACACACCTTTGGGATATTTCCCCATTACCAGATTTTCCGGCTGATTGGGCTATACACGGGTTCAAAGCGCGCTTATGTCAGCTTCGCTTGGGTCAGCAGCCTCGTTTGGCTGGCATAAAACATCTTAACCGCCTGGAAAATGTCCTAGCGGCTAGCGAGTGGAACGATGCGGGCATTGGCGAAGGGTTGCTGATGGATGTGGATGGCAATGTAGTCGAAGGTACGCGCAGCAATTTATTTATGGTTGCGCAAGGAAAGTTAATTACTCCTGATTTGTCGCGTTGCGGTGTCGCAGGTGTGCAGCGTGACCGCGTAATGGCTTGGGCAAGGCAGCATGATATGCCGCTACAAGTGCGCGATGTTAGCCTGGATGAGCTCTTGCATGCCAGCGAAGTGTTCGTAGTGAACAGCATCATAGGCTTGTGGTCAGTGCACGAACTGGAGCAAAATCACTGGACTCACTTTCCTGTTGCTGTGCAAATTCGTCAGAGTCTTGAAGGGGTATAAACATGACTCACAAAAATGCGGTTGAATTTCGTGGGAAGGGTTCATGAAAAGGACATTAGCACTGCTGATTTTGCTAATGCTGATCGCCGTGATCGGGATGGGCTACTACACATTTCAACCATTGCCGCTGCCCGTAACACCGTTTGAATTTGATTTGAAGCGGGGTAGTAACCTAAAGAGCACCGCGCGTGAAATTCATCAGGCAGGCTTGCTAAGCCAGGAATGGCCGTTCCTTTTGCTTGCCAGAGTGCTCGGTAAATCAATGCAACTCAAAGCAGGAAACTACGAACTAAAGCAATCAGTTTCACCTCTGCAGTTACTGAGAATTATTACCAACGGTGAGTTTAGTCAGAGAAAAATCAGGGTCACCGAAGGCTGGACGTTTCAGCAGTTTCGCAACGCACTGAATAACAGTCGATATATTTCACACGATACGATCAGCCTATCGGATCTGGAAATCTTGCAACGCATCGGCGCGATGGAAAATCATCCCGAGGGTTTGTTCTTTCCAGACACCTACCATTTTGTCGCCGGTAGCAGTGATCTGGCGATACTCAAGATCGCTTATCGCACCATGCAGCGGCGCTTGCAAGAAGCGTGGGCGACTCGCGAGGTGAATTTACCGCTGCAGACACCGTATCAAGCCTTGAT